>JAYVBZ010000433.1:0-2216 GCA_043750215.1 Actinomycetota bacterium | reverse complement strand
AAGTGGGAGATCGCGCTGGGCGAGAAGGCGTTCGGCATGACCCCGTTCGGCTGGCGCGCGTCCTCCGCGGTGCTCGGTACAGGCGCGGTCATCGCACTCGCGGGGATCGCCCAGTTGCTTTGGGGCAGCGCACTCTGGACGTTCGTCGCGGGCCTGCTCCTGGCCACGGAATCGCTGAACGTGGTTGAGTCGCGCGCGGCTCTCCTGGACATCCATCTGGAGTTCTGGGTGGTTTTGGGGTTCTTGTTCCTCATCCTTGATCGGCGGTGGATCGACCGCAGGACCCCTGAGTACGATCCCCACGAGACGACCCAGGGGCCTGCAGAACCACAGCTGGATCCCCCCGGCCGCTACGTCGGTGAACATGCTGCCTCCTCCGTCCGCGTGCCTTCCCCTGTGTGGCGCCCGTGGCGCTTCGCGGCGGGGATAGGATTCGGTTTGGCCGCCTCGGTGAAGTGGTCCGGGCTGACCGCTTTGCTGGCGGCGGGGATCCTCACCCTCTTATGGGAGACCACGCGCCGTCACCGCGGGACCATCGGTTGGGGCCGCGCCTTCGGACGCGCGTTCGCGCGGGAGGGGTTCGGTATCACGCTCGCCTTCCTGGTTGTTCCGGCCGCCGTCTACATGGTCGTATACATCCCTTGGTTCAACCACTTCGGCTGGAGCATCAAGGACTGGTGGGCGAACCAGCAGGAGATGTGGCATTACCACGCCACGTTGCAGGCCACCGCGAAGGACCCCACGACGCATCTGTCCACCCCGACGCACCCGTACTACTCGCCGGCCTGGACGTGGCTCTTCATGCTTCGCCCCGTCTCCTACTGGGTCAAGGATGGACTGAACGGCGCTATCGCCCAGATCGTGGCCATCGGGAACCCGGCGATCTTCTGGGGCAGCATCGTCGCGCTGCCGTTCACCGCATGGTGCTGGAGAAGGACCCGCGACTGGCGCGCGGGCTTCGTGCTCCTGGCGGTCTTGGTCCAGTGGCTCCCGTGGTTCAAGGTCACCCGTCCGCAATTCTTCTTCTACGTGTTGCCGATGACGCCGTTCATGGTGCTGGCCTGCGTCTACATGGTCCGGTTCCTGTATCAGGCCACCACCGTGCGGACCGCGGCCGAGACGGGTGAGCCCATCGGAGCCGCGCACCATCCGTTCCGACCTCTGGCATGGATCTTCGTGATCCTTGCGGTCGGGTTGTTCGTCTGGTTCTGGCCGGTGCTGAGCGGCTCGATGCTCTCCCACGATGCATGGCGGCTGCGTATCTGGGCTGACAAGTGGATCTGAGCCAGTCCGACCGGGTCCGGCGATGTGACCCACGGTCGGAAATATCCCCCATCCGCAGCAGCGAACACCTCCCGACGAACCGATAGCCTGAACGACCATATGGCCCGCACCTCGCACACCTTCATCCCGATGGCCGACGGCGCTCGTCTGGCCGCGACCCTCTACTTCCCCGACCAGGCCGCGTCGGCTCCCTGGCCGGCCATCCTCGAGGCGCTCCCTTATCGCAAGGACGACGTCACCGCGAGCTACCGACCCGAGTACGTTCGCTTGGCCGACTCCGGGTATGTGGTCTGCCGCGTCGACGTTCGCGGGACCGGCAGCAGCGAAGGCATCCCCACGGACGAATATCCGGCCGCAGAGCGAACGGACATGTGCACGGTCATCGATTGGCTCGCGACGCAGGACTGGTCGCTCGGAACCGTTGGGATGTACGGCACCAGTTACAGCGGCTTCAACGCCATCCAGATCGCGATGGAGCGCCCGCCCGCACTGAAGGCGATCATCCCCATCTACGCCACCGATGATCGCTATGCGGACGACGTCCACTACTTCGGCGGCGCGTGCAAGCAGCTCGACGCCGTTGACTACCCGACGTACATGGTCGCGATGAACGCGTTACCTCCCGTTCCCGCCCTCTTCGGTGAGGGGTGGCGCGAGGAATGGGAGCGTCGCGTCAACCACACGGAGCCGTGGATCATCACCTGGCTCGAACACCAACGATTCGATGACTACTGGCAGTTCGGCTCTCTGCGCCCGACCTACCACGCGATCGGGGCCGCGACGAGGATCGTCGCAGGATGGGCCGACGGGTATCGGAACAACTCGCTACGAACGTTCGAAGCGTTGACGGCAGCGAAACGGCTGATCGCCGGGCCGTGGGCCCATGCGGCGACGGACACCTCTCTCCCGGGACCGAACATCGACCTTGTGCC
>JAYVBZ010000432.1:0-4488 GCA_043750215.1 Actinomycetota bacterium | reverse complement strand
CTCGGCTGCCGACAAGCCCTCCGCTCGCCGGTAGAGACCGGAGCGGTCGAGCCCTAGAACATCCGCGAGGAGTACCTCGGCGTTGGTCACAGGGCTCTGCACCTGGTGACGCTCTAGATAGTCGGCGGCGCGCAGGACAACCTCGGAGGGCCGCACGTCAGCCGTCCGCGAGCTGGGCCGCCCGTTCGGCGGCTTGGAGCCTGTCGATGACACCGTCTAGGTCCTCGCCGCCCTCAAGAACCGCGTGAAGTTGGTGGGATGTGTACTTGATCCGGTGGTCGGTCACCCGGCCCTCCGGGAAGTTGTAGGTGCGGATCTTCTCGGAGCGCTCACCTGTGCCCAGCTGGGCCTTGCGGGTGGCGGCCTCCTTCGCGTGGGCTTCGTCCTGCGCCTTCTTGAGTAGTCGAGCCCGCAGGTAGCGCATGGCCTTCTCCTTGTTCTGGAGTTGGGAGCGCTCCTCTTGGCATTCGATCTTCAGGCCGGTTGGAAGATGCACGATGCGCACCGCCGAGTCCGTCGTGTTCACCGACTGACCGCCGGGCCCCGATGACCGGTAGACCTCGATCTTCAGGTCCTCAGCACGAAGCTCAACTTCGACCTCTTCCGCTTCCGCGAGCACAGCGATCGTCGCCGTTGACGTATGGATCCGCCCTTGCGCCTCGGTGACCGGCACGCGTTGTACGCGGTGCACACCGGACTCGTGTTTCAAGCGCGTGTACGCGTCCTTGCCGCGAACTTCCAGCATCACCTCTTTGAAGCCCCCAAGATCACTCGGAGAGGATGAGATGACTTCTGTCTTCCAGCGATGGCGAGCGGCGAGCCTGGCGTACATCTCGAAGAGCTCTCCTGCCCAAAGAGCGGCTTCCTCTCCCCCCGCACCCGCCCGGATCTCCATGATCAGATCCTTTCCATCGTTCGGGTCCTTGGGGACCAGCAGGGACTCCAGACGCGCCCGCAGCCCGTCTGCTTGCTGCTCGGCCGTCTCGGCCTCATCGGAGAAGTAGGCCGCCATATCCGGGTCTTCCTCCGCCTTCGACAACTCCCGAGCGTCCTTCGCTTGCGCGATGACCAGCTTGTACGCCCTCCACGGGATCACGATCTCGGTCAGCTCTGCGTAGATCCTCCCGAGCATGCGCAGCTTGTCCTGGTCGGATCCGGCCGTCGCCATCTCGCCCGCCACTTCTTCCTGTCGGGTCTCGATCTCCGCGAGCTTCGCCTCGGTTGCTGGTTCCATCGCCACCGATTATCCAGCCTGGCGAGCTCATCGCCTCTGCTCCGAACGGGAGATCCGAGATGTGTGAGGGGATGCCGCGCTAGTCGAGTTCGGGTATGTCACCCGACTCGAGATCGAGATCGAACTTCATCGTGGGCAGACCACTGAACGCATCCTCAACCGAGGGTTCATCGCCGTGAGGCGCCGACAGCGAGCCCTCGAACCCCGCCTGGTCCATCGCATCGGCCTGACTGCGGGTCTCCGGATCGATGACCAACTCCAGTTCGCTCGCGACTCCCAGCAGGCGAGATTGCATGGACTGCAGCTGACTCACCAACTCCTCGCGGCGTGACGACAAGGTGGAGAGCACGCGGTCGGCCTCCTGTTGGGCTCGCTGGAGAAACTCCGAGCCCTCCTGTCGCGCCTCTTCCGCGCGGGCCTGCGCGTCCACCCTGATGCGGTCGGTTTCCGTTCTGGCTTCTTCGATCATCCGTCCGGACTCTGCGCTCGCCTCTTCGACAAGTCGCGCCGCTTCTCGATCCGCGGTTGCCAGGAGTCCCGCCATCCGTTTGGCGAACTGTTCATAGGGATCCGCCTGAGGCGCCTGCGGTTCGGGCGCTACCGTCGTCGCGGTGTCCGCCGAGAGTCGAGTCTTCCTGAGTTCCTGTTCGATGGTTTCGATCTGCGCGGAAACCTGCGCCAGGTAGTCCCGTACCTGATCAGGGTCGTAGCCACGCCTGATCGTCGCGAACTCGCGTCGGCGAACCTGCTCCGCGCTGGGCAGCAAGGGAAGATCCAGGTCGGTAGAGGACATTGGGGAAGGCCTCCTGTGTCGGGGTGGACCTGAATCTTCGGACGGACCGAGGTCCGATGCAACGACCTCGTCCCGAAATCGACGCCGTAGCCGTGCCAGGAGCTCCTACCGTTGCGGCGCGCATCACGGGGCGGGTGTGTCCGCCTGCGATTCCCTGCGAAGCACCTCTTCGAAGGACGCGATCGCCACCTCGAGCTGGCCGGGTTCGGGCTCTTTGGTGGTGATGTGCTGCAGCCAGATACCCGGGGCCATCAATCCCCGCATGACGGCCGAGCCTTCGAACCTGGCACCCAAGCGGAGCGCCTCATAGGAGAGACCTGCGATGATCGGCACGGCGATGACCCTGGAAGCTAGGCGCCAGGCGATCCCCGGCGTAGGGATCAGCGAGAACACGACCACGGTCACCAGCATGACGATGATCAGGAAGTTCGTTCCGCAACGCACGTGCTCCTTGGGGAACCGGCCTATCGCGCTCGCCTCCAGCGGCATGCCATGTTCATATGCCGCGATGGTCTTGTGCTCGGCTCCGTGATACTCGAACACGCGGTGGACTTCCTTCGTCCGCCCGATCGCCCACAGATAAGCAACGAACAACGCCACTCGGAACACACCCTCTAGCACGTTCGTCCAGACACCCCCGCCCACCCGGTGTTGTACCCACCCGAACAACGCGGCAGGCCCCACGATGAAGACGCCGAAGAACAAGACCATGGCAACGGCGAGCGTGACGCCCATCTGCCGAGAGGAGAGCTTGTCTTCAGAGTCCGCCGATTCGTTCGAGGCCACGAGCAACGCTCGCACGCCGATCGCGAGTGATTGTCCCAAGACGATGATCCCGCGCAGGAACGGCCTCCGCAGCAGGGGATACCGCTTGGTCACCGAGTGGATCGAGTGAGACTCAACATGGATCTCACCCGAGGGCTTGCGCACGGCTACCGCCCAGTGATCGGCGCCCCGCATCATCACGCCTTCGGGAACGGCCTGCCCTCCGTAGAGGTGGTCGCTCCGAGGCGGCGAGGCGTGCGCCTCCCCCACTACTGCTTCGCGGCTTCTTGGGCGGCCTGCGTCTTCGCGATTCGCCGCTGGTACCGCTCCACGCGCCCACCCATATCCATGAGCTTCTGCTTCCCGGTGTAGAACGGGTGACAGTTCGAACAGATGTCTGCCCGAATCTCGCTCACCGTGCTGCGGGTCTGAAAGGTGTTCCCGCAAGAGCAATGAACGCTCGCGAGCTGATAGTCCGGGTGCGTGTCTTGTTTCATCCTGGTCTCCTAGTGGTGGCTCCGTTGAGGGTACCGCCTGGGCCGAGCTAACTGCCGGATGGGGCCTTCGAGATCTCCTTGAGGAACTGTTCGTTGGACTTGGTTGCGCGGATCTTGTCGGTAAGGAGTTCCAGGGCTGCGCCAGGTTCCAGGGCGTGGAGCACACGGCGCAACTTGATCACCAGCACCAGCTCCTCCGGCGGAAGCAAGAGCTCCTCCTTCCGGGTTCCGGAGGCGTCGACGTTGATCGCCGGGAAGAGCCGCTTCTCGGCCAATGAACGGTCCAATCGCAACTCCATATTCCCCGTGCCCTTGAACTCTTCGAAGATAACCTCATCCATCCGAGACCCGGTCTCGACCAGAGCGCTCGCGATGATGGTGAGCGAACCGCCCTCCTCGATGTTCCGGGCAGCCCCGAAGAACCGCTTGGGCGGGTAGAGCGCCGTCGAGTCAACACCGCCGGAGAGGATCTTGCCGCTAGCCGGCGCCGCCAGGTTGTACGCACGGGCCAGCCGCGTGATCGAGTCCAGGAGGATGGCCACGTCGCGACCGGTTTCAGCCAGCCGGCGCGCCCGCTCCAGCACCAGTTCTGTGACCTGGATGTGCTGATCGGCCGGCTTGTCGAACGTGGAGTACACGACTTCGGCGGCGCCCACGGTTCGCTGCCAGTCCGTGACTTCCTCCGGGCGTTCATCCACCAGGAGGATCATGACGTGGGTGTCGGGACTGGAGTTCAGGATGCCGTTGGCGATCTGTTTCAGCACGGTTGTCTTCCCGGCCTTCGGCGGTGAGACCACCATGCCGCGCTGCCCCTTGCCGATGGGCGCCACCATGTCGACGATCCGCTCGGTGATGGCCGAACCCTCGTGCTCCAAGCGGAAGCGCTCGTCCGGGAAGAGCGGTGTGAGCTTGTCGAAGTTGGGACGGGTCTTCGCTTCCTCGGGATCGAGATCGCTGACGGTGTCCACTTCGAGCAGGGCCCAGTACTTCTCGTTGTCACGCGGACGGCGCACCTTGCCCACCACAACATCTCCCTTGCGGAGCGCGTAGCGACGGACTTGACTGAGCGAGACGTAGATGTCTTCGGGGCCGGGGAGGTAGCCCGAGGTCCGAAGGAACCCGTACCCCTCGGGCAAGATGTCCAGCAGGCCGGTAGCCGTCGGCGCGTTGAGCATCTCCTCGGCGCGCTCCTGCTCCTC
>JAYVBZ010000431.1:0-2916 GCA_043750215.1 Actinomycetota bacterium | reverse complement strand
TTGGTGAGCCCGTTGTTGGTAGCGACGATCGTGCTGTCGCTGGGGATACAGTTCGCTCCGCTCGGGGCAGGTACGTGGATCCGGGAACGAGTCGCGACGTTGCAACCGATCCCCATGGGGCTCCTCTTCTCTGCGGTGTTGTTCGTCATCACCACTTTGGGACCGCAGGGCGTGGCCCCATTCATCTACTTCAAGTTCTGATCATGAGCCGACAACCGACACGGACACCGCAAAGCATGCCCGCAGGACGGGCCCTAGTTGTCATCCTGGTTTGCCTCCTCACGTGGACCTTCCTCTACGCCCCCACGATGAAACGGCAGGCAGAGGCCTCCCCTGCCGGATTGCGGCGCACGCTGTCGATCGCGGGTCTTACGCCGCTGGCGTTCGTCGGCAACCTCCTGCAGATCACCCGCGCCACGGATGCGGCGCGTGCCGGACTGGGCAAGGACGCCGATACCGCTCCGGGCGGCGCCCTCTCGTTCCCTACCGTCCCCAGCGAGGTCGCGAATAGCCCGGCGCCAGGCGCCACAGGGCCCATCCGCAAACCCACGACGAGTAACCGGCTTCGTGTGGTGGTGGTCGGTGATTCGCTCGCAAGCGGACTGGGCACCTACGCGGAACGTGTCTTCAAACCAGCGCTTGTCCGCGTGTCCAACCAGGGACGGATCTCGACCGGCCTTGCCAGGCCCGATTACTTCGACTGGCTCACGTCCATGCGGAGGCTGGTCGATTCCTATCGGCCCGACCTGGTCATCGTGATGCTGGGCGAGAACGATGCCCAGTCGCTGGTGGATCTTCAGGGACAGCTGCAAGTACCCATCGGTACGCCCGCGTGGCCGGCGGGCTACGCCGCCCGCGTGCAGGACCTGGCCAGGATCGCGACCTTGGGCGGGGCCAGACTGGTGTGGGTCGGGCTTCCGATCGTCCGCGACACCGGACGCCGGGGGCTTCTGCAGCGACAGAACAGCATCTTCCAGGCGATGACCAGCGTGGTGTCGAACACCGCGTATCTGGACACCTGGGACCTGTTCGCCACGCCGAACGGCGGCTACACCGCCTACCACCGCCGGACCAGCGGCCAGCTTGAGGTCATCCGGCAGCCCGATGGGATCCACTTCAACGGCTTGGGCTACCAGCTGGTTGCGGTGGCGGCCGCCGACTTGGCCAGCACCGACCTGGGGCTCTCTCCGAAGACGTTCACCCAGCCCTAGACCTAGATGGAGACCTCCGGAAGATCCTTCAGCGCGCTCGCCTCTTCATCGGGGTCGAACTCCACCTCGGGCAGTCGTCCGTTGAGGTAGTCGTCGTAAGCCGACATGTCGAAGTTTCCGTGGCCCGAAAGGTTGAACAGGATCACGCGAGCTTCGCCCGCCTCGCGCGCCTCGATGGCCTCGTCGATCGCGCCCCGGATGGCGTGACTCGATTCCGGCGCGGGGATGATCCCCTGCGTCTTCGCGAACTGGATGGCCGCCTCGAACACACTGTTCTGCGTATACGCCTTCGCCTCCATATGGCCCTCCTTCACCAGGAGCGAGAGCGACGGAGAGTCTCCGTGATACCGAAGGCCGCCCGCATGAACCGGAGCCGGAACGAATCCGTGACCCAGGGTGTACATCGGCACGATCGGCGCGATCATCGCGGTGTCGCCGTAGTCGTAGGCGAACACACCTTTCGTGAGCGTCGGACACGCGGCGGGTTCGGTAGCAAGGAATCGGGTGTTCTTCGTTCCGCGAAGACGCTCAGCCATGAACGGATACGCGATCCCGGCGAAGTTCGATCCGCCGCCCACGCAGCCGATCACCACGTCGGGCTCCTCCCCTGCCATCTCCATCTGCTTCTGGGACTCGAGCCCGATGATGCTCTGGTGCAAGAGCACATGCCCCAGGACGCTGCCCAATGCGTAGTTCGTGTCGTCGTGGGTGGCCGCGTCCTCGACGGCCTCGCTGATCGCTATCCCGAGCGAACCGGTTGAGTCGGGATGCTCGGCCAATATCTCGCGGCCCGAGTTCGTCTTCTGGCTGGGAGAGGCAACCACGGTCCCGCCGAACGTCTCGATGAAGAAGCGGCGGTACGGCTTCTGGTCGTAGGAGGCCTTGACCATATAGACATCACATTCCAATCCGAACATGCTGCACGCCATCGCCATGGCCGAGCCCCACTGCCCTGCGCCCGTCTCGGTGGCGATCCTGCGGATGCCCGCTTCCTTGTTGTAATACGCCTGAGGCACCGAGGTGTTCGGTTTGTGCGAGCCGGCGGGACTCACGCCTTCGTACTTGAAGTAGATGTGTGCGGGGGTCTGCAGCGCCTGCTCCAGGCGGGTGGCGCGGAACAGGGGTGCTGGCCTCCACAGGCGGTAGATGTCGATGACCGCGCCGGGGATGTCGATCCACTGGTCCGTGGAGACCTCTTGCATGATCAGGCTCTCGGGGAACAGCGGGAGAAGGTCGGCAGGACCGATCGGTTCCTTCGTCTGCGGGTTCAGCGGGGGCAAAGGGTGCATCCCCGCGGCGACGATGTCGGGCATGAGGTTGAACCACGCGGATGGGATCTCATCGGGCGAAAGGTCGAACCGAGTGCGTGGCTCCGTCATGGCTGAACCTCCTGGGGCATCGTGGGATGCGAGCCTACCCGGCGCGGCCAGGGCGTGCAGAAACGTCGTCCTGCCCGACTTAGACTCTCGGCTTGCGGGAACCAGTCGGTACCCCGGCTACGTCCGACGGGGCGTTCCGCCTCAGTCGACCGTCCCACACACCTGCCAGGAGGACCGATGTCCCACCGCTTGAAGTTTGCCGCGATCGGCGCGATCGTTGCCCTCGTTGCGTCCCTGCCGCCGATGCTGCCCGCGCAGGCGCGTACTTCCGGGTCCCCGCTCCGGCTATTCGCTGCCTCCCGCCACATCACCGTCTCGCGCTACGG
>JAYVBZ010000430.1:0-4273 GCA_043750215.1 Actinomycetota bacterium | reverse complement strand
GATGTCCTGTTGGGCAAGGACGAGTACGGATCGGGCTGGATCGCGGATCATCGCAGGGAGACTGACGCTGCCAAGAGTTCCTCGGAGACCTGAGCGCGGTGACAGGGATGCCCACGTGACCCCGACCCGAGCGAGCGTGGCATTCGTCGCGTGTGGCGCGGTCGCGATCGACACGAAGGCGATCGTCGATGCGCGCGGTTGGGACGCCGATGTCCACGGCATCTCTTCGGATCTGCATATGACACCTGCCGATATCGCCCCGGCCGTGGAGGCCAAGCTAGAAGACTTGCTGCCGCGGTATGACCGCGTGATCGTCGTCTACGGCGACTGCGGCACCGGAGGGCGGCTGGACGCGGTGCTGAAGAAGTACCCCGCAGTGCGGCCGGCCGGCGTCCATTGTTTCCAGTGGTACTCGGGCGGGTTGTTCGCGCGCTTCGATGAGGACTACGGCATCTATTTCCTCACCGATTGGCTGGTCACGAACTGGGAACGCGCGGTGATCAAAGGCCTGGGTCTTGACCGCTTCCCGTGGCTGAAAGAGACCTACTTCGGCAACCTCACGCGGGTGTTGTTCGTTCGTCAGCACCCCGACCCGAAGCGCGAAGTCAAGGCGAACGAGATCGCGGAGTACATGGACCTGCCGCTCGAGATCCACGACCTCGGGGTCAAGCCCCTCGAGGACCTGCTTGTACCGCTCATGGAGGAGACCGTTGATGTTCGAGCCTGAGAACGCCCTGAAAGTCCTGACCCCCGAGCAAGAGGAGAAGGTCCACGAGCAGGCCATGCGGATCCTGGAAGAGATCGGAACCGACGTCCTGCACGACGAAGGCCGGAAGCTGGCCGAGCAAGCCGGGATGCACATCGAGGGTGACCGCGTGCGATGGGACCGTGGCTTCGTCATGGAGCAGGTGGCGAAAGCCCCGGCCTCATTCACGTTGGCCGCTCGGAACCCCGATCGCACCCTCAAGGTGGGCGGGGGGGCACCGCCGGTCCTGATGGGGATGGGCGGACCGCCCTTCGCCAGCGACATGGACCGCGGGCGACGCAGCGGCGATATCAGCGCGCACGATGACTTCGTCAAGATGACCCAGGCAGCCGACGTCCTGAACTGCGTGCAGGTCGGCGCATGTGAACCCGTCGAGCTGGACGTCAACTTCCGGCATATGGATGTCGAGTACTCGGCCATCCGTTGGTCCGACAAGCCGTACATCACGTACGGAACCAGCGGCCCGAAAGCGCGCGACGGGATCCGTATGGCCGAGATCCTGCACGGTGGCCGCGAGAAGATCGAGGCCACCCCCGCACTGATGGGCATCGTGAACCCGAACAGCCCGCTTATCTGGGACTTCCGGATGACCGACGCGTTGATCGCGTGGGCCGAGGCGAACCAGCCCATCGTGCTCACCCCGTTCCTGCTCGCAGGTGCGACCGCGACGGTGAGTACGGCGGGAGCGTTGGCTCAGCAGGTCGCCGAGGCGCTGAGCGGTGTCGCGCTGGCCCAGATCGTGAGGCCGGGCGTGCCGTGCCTGTACGGCTCGTTCTTCACCGCACTCGATATGCGAACGGGCTCTCCCGCGTTCGGAACGCCGGAGAGCGTGTTCGGTGTGCTGGCCGGAGGGCAACTCGCTCGGCGCTACGGTTTGCCGTTCCGTGGCGGTGGGGGCCTCTGCAGCGCGAACCAGCTGGACGCGCAAGCCGGGTTCGAGACGATGATGATGCTCTGGGCCACATTCCTGGCCGGGACCGATGTCGTCCTGCACGCAGCCGGTTGGCTCGAAGGCGGACTGACTGCCTCCTACGAGAAGTTCGCCTACGACGTGGAGATCCTCAAGCAGTTCTCACTGCAGGGCAAAGGGATCGGGTTCAGCGACGAAGAGCTGGGGTTCGATGCCCTGGCCGATACAGGACCGGGCGGTCTGTTCCTGGCCTCCAAACACACGAAGGCGCACTTCAAGGAATGGCTCTACATGAGTCCGCTCTTCCAGACCCCGGACTTCTCGACCTGGGATGTGTCGGGGCGTCAGAGTACGGAGCAGGCCGCGAACATCGCGTGGAAGAAGCTCCTGGAGTCATACGAAGACCCAGGGATAGACTCCTCGATCGACGAAGAGCTTCGTGAGTACATCGCGATAAGGAAGCTCGATCCGCCCGAACCCGAAGACTGACCCGAAGGATCCTCGCGGGGGCACTTGAGATCGCTACCGGGAGGCTGCGAGTTCGCGGTAGCGGAAGCAGTCGACGACGTGATCGTTGACCATGCCACACGCCTGCATGAACGCGTAGCAGACGGTCGGTCCAACGAACCTGAATCCCAGACGTTTGAGGTCCGAGCTCATGGCGCGCGAGACGTCGGTCTCGGCGGGCAGGTCTGCCATCGTTCGCCACCGGTTCACGGTCGGCGTGCCGCCGACGAATGACCACAGATAGTCATCGAGCGCGGACCCGCCGGACTCCAGCGCCTCGATCGCGCGCGCGTTCGACACGGTTGAGGTCACCTTCAGCCGATTCCTGACGATCGAGCGATCGGTCAGCAGCCGTTCGATGTCGCGCTCGGTGAATCGCGAGACGGCGGCGACGTCGAACCCCTCGAACGCTCGGCGATAGCCCTCTCGTTTGTGAAGGATGGTCGACCAGGAAAGCCCGGCCTGAGCGCCCTCCAGGGTGAGCATCTCGAACAGCCGCGCGCGTTCGTGGACCGCCACTGCCCACTCTTCGTCGTGATACGCGAGGTAGGCGGGATCGCCTACCGGCGCCCACTGGCAGCGTTGCGGCGTTGCCATCACGACGTGCTCAGGGCCTCTGCTCGGAGGTCTGCCAGAACCTCATCGACCCGCCCCAGGCCCTTCAGTGTGTGTTCGATGTCATAACCGAACCCGAACCGCAGGCCCTTGCCCTTCTTCAGTCCGAACATGTCGCCGGGAACCAGCAGCACGCTCACCTGCTCGCGGATGCGCTCGACCAGGGCGCTGGATCTGATGGGCAGGTCGTAGTCGACGTAGGCGATGGCCCCGGCCGCGGGACGGGCGTAGGTGAAGATATCGGCGTGGGTCGCGATCCACTCCTCCAGCGAAGGGAGGTTCGCTCGGATGATGCCTCTGGTCCGAGCGAAGATGTTCTCGCGAACGTCGGGCAGCATCGCGAACGCGCAGAGTTGGTCGCTCAGCATGCTCGGTGTGAGCGTCGTGTAGTCATGACGTTCCCAGATCTTCGGGATCAGGATCTCCGGCGCGACCATCCATCCGATCCGCAGCCCCGGCATGGCGAATGCCTTCGACAGCCCGCTGGTGATGACGACCTTTTCGTATCGGCCCCAGAAGGTGGGGGAGGCGACGTCTGCGTCCACCTCCGCGCCGCGGTAGATCTCATCGGCCACGATCCACGCTCCGACGCGCTCCGCCGCAGCGACAACCGCGTCCATCTCGGACTCCGACAGGACGTGGCCGGTCGGGTTGTTCGGGTTGCAGACCATGACCACCTTTGTCTTCTTGGTAACCGCCTCGCGGAGTTCATCCAGGTCGAGATGCCAGCGGCCGTCGGACTGACGCAGGCGGAACGTGTCGACGCGCTTGCCGAACGCGCGACCGAGCCCTCGGCCTTGCAGGTAGTTGGGCACCATGAAGGCCAGATGGTCATCGGAGTCGAGCAAAGTCCAGAGCGTGAGGAGGTTCGCCTCAGAGCCACCGTTGGCGACCGTGACGTTCTGGACTCCCGCACCGGGGTACCACTGCGCGATGTTGGCGCGCGTCTCGTGCGAGCCTTCGGAGAGCGGATACCCCAGCTTCGTAGCCATGAACGACTCTGCGTCGGCATCAGGTCCTAGCAGGTCTCGCACACTCATCGGGCGCACGCCCGACTCCGAGAGGTCATAGTCGACCCCGTGCCAATACATCGATTGGTAGCGCTCCATCGCGAACAGGTCGAGATCCACGGTTTCCTCCTAGGTCGCGGGTTCCGGGCCCGACCGTAGCACCCGATTCGAACTCAGGGCGAGCCCGAGGACATGACCTCCAGGCGCGGGGCCGAGGACCGGGCCGCGGTTCCCGGCCTCGGGGGACTCACTGGTGCTCGTGGCGGCGCGGATGTTCGAGCGGTTGACGAACGTTTGGTTTGGCTAGGCTGCGCCGATGAGACGCCAGGTTCGGATCCTCCGTGAGGCCGATGTGCGAGCGTCGCTGGACATGGCCGGGTGTATCGAGGCGTGCGACGCAGCCTTCGCGTCCTACTGGTCTGGTCGGGCGTCCACCCCGAGCGTCATCTCGTTGGAGATCCCCGA
>JAYVBZ010000429.1:0-4977 GCA_043750215.1 Actinomycetota bacterium | reverse complement strand
TGCGGCCGTCTTCCACAGCCACGGAGAGGACGCGACGGAGAAGTCGATGCACGCTGTTGACGCTCGGCGCGCCGAGCCCGTCGTCCTGGAGGTCGGCGAGGAACATCTTCACCCTCGGCTTGGTCAGGGAGCGCAGTTGGAAGCTTCCCAGGCGTGGAAGGATGTACCTCCTCGCCTGCATCGAATAGAGCGATCTGGTCGACTCGGCGAGGCTGTTGCCCGACGTGGCGATGAAGTAGTCCCAGAAGGTTGCAAGGCTGATCTTGCCGAGGTTGGGATCGATGTAGAGACCCTCATCTTTCCGAACTTCCATCTTGGCGATGTGGCCGAGCGCATCCTTCTTCAACCTGAAGGTCTGCGACTTCACCTTGTTGTTCGGATCGCGCCAGTACGCCTTGTAGGAACTCGTGCCGTCTTTACGCGGACGCTTCTGAACCCAGCCCATCCACCCTCCCCTCGTCTGCGAAGGATCGGCGCCCATGCTACTCGGGGTGCTACCTTTTTGCTACCTTTCGCCGCGGCGGCGGTTGGGCGGGCTGGCCACTATGCCTCTGACCTGCGGTGTTACTCGTCGGGGCGGGGGGACTCGAACCCCCGGCCTCCTGCTCCCAAAGCAGGCGCGCTACCAGGCTGCGCTACGCCCCGTCGGCATGAGTCTAGGGCCCAACGGTCGTTGTGCCCCAGACCATGGTGCCGCTAGGCTCGCCTCCCATGACGAGCCAGCGGGCCAGTTCTGCCTACTACGTCGCCGCAGTCGCCCTGGTGATCGCCCTCGGCGCGTTCCTGGTTCTGGCCGCGGTGGTCGTTCGTTCGCCGCAACGATTCTCGCTGTTCCAAGCGGACGCTCCCACCGATGCTGCCTGCATCCCTGGCTCACTCGCCGACGCTTGCTTCAGCCTCCAGGTACGCAACACAGGGAGCGCCTCCGGGTTCGTTCAGTGTTCCGTCTCACCGGCCACCGGCACATCCGCCCTCTTCCACTCGAGCGGCCTCCCCAACTCCAGCGGCACCGGGGGGTATCAGCCCTCGAACACCTATTCGTCGTCTAGGGCGGTGCTGCCCGCGCAAGGATTGATCCTCACCATCGAGGTAACGGCCGAGAAGGGCAAACATCCCGCGGCACCCTCCCCTGTCTGCCTCTCGGTCCCCGCGCCCTGACCGACCGCCGATCACAGCCTGAAGGTCCCCTCTCCGACCATCCGAACTCCGCCTCCCACTCGGACGGACCATCCGTCACCATCTCGGTCAACATCTACGTGGAGGAAGCTCGGACGCTTCACCATCTCGCCTTGGGCAACCGTGATGCTCACCCCGTCCGCTGCCCCGGCAAGGCCGTTCGACGCCAGGTAGGCGCCGAGCGGACCGACCGCCGACCCGGTCGCGGGATCCTCGCCGATCCCCAACCCCGGGTCGAACATCCGAGCCATGACGTCCCCCTTGCCGCGGACGGCGAAGAAGTAGAGCGTCTCGGTCTGCGCCACACCGGCTAGGCGCGCGCAGACCCGGGCGTTTCGCTCCGCCCGGCGCAGCGTGGCCTCGTCCTTGACCGGGATCATGAGGCTCGCAAGACCGGTACCCACCGGCTGCACCGGCAGATCCTCCGCAAGATCCTCCACGGTGAGTCCCGCTGCCGCTGCTGCGAGATCACGATCTTCGAATACCCGCCCGAACACCGGTGGCAGCTGGTGCATGACAGCGGAGCCTGCCGGCACATCCACCTCGACGCGCACATCGCCCGCGGTGGTGGTCTGCACGACATCGCTCCCCACCCAGCCTTGACTGGCCAGCAAGAACGCCGTTCCGAGCGTCGGGTGCCCCGCGAACGGGAGTTCCGCATCTGGGGTGAAGATCCGCATCCGATAACCGGCGAGGTCCGAGGACGACAAGAAGGTGGTCTCGCTGAATCCGATCTCACGCGCCAGGGTCTGCATGACGGTCGGCGCAAGGCCTTCGGGGATCTCCGGCACCACGCAGAGCTGATTCCCCGCAAACGGAACCTCGGTGAACACATCTACCAAACCGAACCCGAGCTCCATGGAGGCGAAGTCTACGGTGCTCGCAGCTGCTTGCTAGGCTGTTCGCACGCTGCGGGTGTAGCTCAATGGCAGAGTTCCAGCCTTCCAAGCTGGCTATGCGGGTTCGATCCCCGTCACCCGCTCCACGCTCTGGGGTGGTTTCCGGAACCTGCCGCTGCCGGGAACCGAGCTGTCGAAACCGGCCCGGTTCAGAGAGGGCGTGTCAAGAATGCGTCGAGCGCAACAGCGACGAACAGTAGCGTCAAGTAGAGGATCGACTCACGGAACACACCCATCGCGGCTCGTCGTGAGGGGTCCGCGCGCAATCGACGGACGCCATATAGGAACCAGATGCCGAGCAAGGCGGCCGTGACACCGTACGCCGACCCCATGTGCCCGACCGGGATGAAGGCGAGCGTCGCGATCACCAGCATCACCGCGTACCACCACATCTGCTGCACGGTTCGATCGACCCCAGCGACGACCGGAAGCATGGGGACCCCGGCCGCGGCGTACTCGTCTCGGTACACCAGGGAGAGGGCCCAGAAGTGCGGCGGCGTCCAGAGGAACACGATGAGGAACAGGCCGAGTGCAGGCACCCCAACTCGCCCCGTCACGGCAGCCCATCCGACCAGGACGGGTACGGCGCCGGCCGCTCCCCCGATCACGATGTTCTGCGTCGTACGGCGTTTCAGCCAAAGCGTGTACACGAACACGTAGAAGACAACGGCCGAGGAGGTGAGAGATGCAGCAAGCACGCCGACCGTGAGCGTCATGAAGAGGAACGCGGCTACCGCTAGGGCGATCCCGAACAACAGCGCGTTGCCCGCCGGGATCACGTGTTCGGGGAGCGGCCGGTGCCGGGTCCGATGCATGAGCTGATCGATGTCACGGTCCAGGTACTGATTGATGGCGTTCGCGCCTCCGGCGGCTGCCGTTCCGCCTAGCAACGTGGCGAGGACCACTCCGACCTTCGGGGCACCCGACGCGGCAAGGCACATCGCGGGAACCGTCGTAACCAAGAGCAGCTCGATGATGCGCGGCTTCGTCAGCTTCACATAGGAGGTGAGGACGGAGGTGAGGACCGTGAGCGCGCGGTCGGCTCGACCCGTAGTCACCGTGGCGATGATCGGTGTCGCCACCCTAAAGGGCTCCGGTCATCCAAGGAGAGCACGTGATGACCGGATGCCATAGACTCGCGAAGATGGAGCGTCTATCGGATCGCTGCGTGCGGTGCGGAGAAAGGGTCACCGACGGACGCTCGGTGTGCCGTTCGTGCAATCCGGCCAACCTTCCGGCTCCCAGCCCGACCCAATACCACGCCATGGTCTTCCTTACCGTCATCGGCACGATGGTGATCATGGCGCTGGTGTTCCTGATCCGCGGCTGACCGACTCCGAGTGTTCGTCGTGGTGCTCGTGCTGATGGCGAATGTCTGCCGCCCACCCCAGCGCAGATGCGACGAACAGGACCCCACCTGGGATCAGTAGCAGCCGAAGAACAGTCGCCCCGAACGCAAGGAAGATCGCCGATAGGGCAAACCCCGCGGGCCAGATCGTGGGCCCGACATGTTCCAGCTCGACGGCCCCGACATCGACAGAGGGCTCGACGTCGTGCTCCCTGGCCGCGCGGCGTGCCGGGCCTGCCAAGACCAGTGCGAGGTAGGCGAACACCCCCGCCGTCGCGGCGATCAGTGGCCCGCCCGTCCACTCCCGTGCCGTAACCATGTAGACGGCCGAATCCACGACGAGAAAGAGCGCCATCCAGCGCGCCGTTCGTGACATGGACGGCATCATGCGCCTCCTTGCGGCAGGAGGTAGAAGATCACGAAGAGCCCGACCCAGACGATGTCCACGAAGTGCCAATAGATCGCTGCAGAGCGCACGGGGTCTTGCCGATCGGCCGTGAAGGCGCCGGCACGGGCCTGGAAGAACACCAAGATCAAGAAGAGGACTCCCCCGATCACATGCGCCATGTGCAGACCGGTCATGATGTAGAAGAGGCTCGCGTACGTTCCGTCATGGATGCTGAAGCCCGTGTTGGAGTAGTCGTACGCCTGCAGCATCAAGAACGCCACACCCAAGACGATGGTGACGCCTAGCATCAGGTTGAGGCGGCCCGCCTTCCCCTTCCTCGCCGCGGAGACGCCCGCCGACAGGGTGAATCCGCTGAGAACGAGAAAGACCGTCGCGATCGACGAGATCGTGACCTCAGGGATCGGGATCGCCAGCGGCGGCCAGATGGCCGTCGCCGCGTAGATCGTGAGGTATGCCCCGAAGAACGCAGCGAAGAACATCCCCTCCGACGCGACGAAGAGGGTCATGCCAAGCACGGAGCTACTGGAGCCCTTCGCTGCTCGCTGGTCGACGGCGATCTGCGTCGCAAGGACGTTGCTCACCCGGCATCGCCTCCCTCGGCAGCACGAAGGTCATACACGGGGCGGTTGGAGCGGATGGGAGGCAGCCGGTCGAAGTTGTGCACCGGGGGCGGTGACGTCGTCGCCCACTCGAGCGAGTTCCCGCCCCAGGGATCGTCCATCGCCGTCCGCGGCTTCCGAAGCGTAGTTACCACGTTGATCAGGAACAACAGCAAGGAGAACGCGATGATGAACGCCCCGATGCTGGACAACGTATTGAGGAACGTCCACCCCAATCCCGCCGGGTAATCAGCGATACGGCGAGGCATCCCTCGGAGTCCCAAGATGTGCATCGGGAAGAACGCCAGATTGAACCCGATCAGTTGGAGCCAGAAATGCCACAGGCCCAGACGCTTCGCCAGCATCCGCCCCGTCATCTTCGGGAACCAGAAGTAGACGCCGGCCATCACGCCGAACACCGTGCCGCCGAACAGCACGTAGTGGATATGGGATACCACCCAGTACGTGTCGGTAAGCGCAAAGTCGACAGCGGGAGACGCGGTCCACACCCCGTCGATACCACCGATGAGGAACATCGCGATGAAC
>JAYVBZ010000428.1:0-3331 GCA_043750215.1 Actinomycetota bacterium | reverse complement strand
AGGGATCTAGCGGACCAGCCTAAGATGCCCCTGTGGCTCGGGGCGGAGGTCGGCATGCCACCCCCGCCGGGGTTCGATCCCGGCGGCCCGGCAGGGACTCCGCCGGGTCCGTCCACTAGCGATCGACGTCGACGCGTAGCGTTCGTCGTAGCCGGATTCCTCCTCGCTAACTCCGTACTGGGCGCGTGGCTTCTTTCGAGAGCCAACTCGGATCCCGCGGTACGGCGGCCCGTCGCCACCGCGGGCCAGGTCGAGGGAGACACGCGCGCCAGCGCCATCGCCGCGATCGTCGATCCGGCAATCGTCGACATCAACACCTTCCAGCATGAGTTCGGGGCGCCGGCGAACCGCACGTCGCCGTTGGGAGCAGGCACGGGCATGATCCTCACGTCCAGTGGCCAGATCCTCACGAACAACCACGTCGTCAAGGGCGCCACAAGGATCGACGTCTCGATCGAAGGGCGACCCGGCACATATACGGCGACCGTCGTGGGGGTCGACCCCACCGCAGACGTCGCCCTCCTTCAACTGCAAGGGGTCTCGGGTCTGCCGACCATCACTTCGGCCGAAACTGCGAGCGTGTCCGTCGGGGACCGGGTGGTGGGGATCGGGAACGCGCTGGGCCGCGGCGGTACCCCGAGCGTCGTCGTCGGAACGATCTCTGGCGTGAACCGCACGATCACGGCCGGGGATCCGGGCGGCAGTTCGGAGCAGTTGACCGGCATGCTCCAGACGGATGCCCAGATCCAACCGGGTGACTCGGGCGGTGCGCTGGTCGATACCAGCGGTCACGTCATCGGGATGATCACGGCGGGTGGGTCCGCCGACCACTCGTCGGGGGCCATCACCGGTTTCGCCATCCCCACGGAGGTCGCGCTGGGCATCGTGGATCGGATCCGAGCCGGCGAGGCGTGCTGCCCCATCATGATCGGCGATCGCGGCCACATGGGCGTCGCTGTTCGGACCTTGGACCCACGGACGGCCCGCAAACTCAACGTGACCGACGGAGCACTCATCGTTGGCATCGAGCCCGGTAGTCCTGCCGCGGACGCCGGTATGGTCGCGCCCGCGGTCGTCCAGTCGATCGGTGGAACCCCGATCACCTCAGCGGAGACGCTCGGTTCGGTCCTTCATTCCTACGTCCCCGGACAACGCGTAGCCGTCGTCTGGGTAGACGCGAGCGGCACCCACACGAAGACCGTGCTGCTCGACACGGGTCCCGCAGTCTGACCTTCCACGCAGCCGCTGAACGCCTACGCGCTACCAGCGCTCACGATGGACCACATCGCCGAAGGCTCGCCGCGAGGGGTGCTCGATCGGAGTCAGCGGCCGGGAGACCGGATATCCCAGCGAGAGAAGCACGATGCATTCGCGGTCGGCAGGCAGCCCCAGGAGATCTCGGGCCAAAGCCTGATCACCGATCGCTGAGTGACAGCTCCCGATCCCCAGGTCCGCAGCGGCAAGCATCACGCTCATCGCCGCTTGCCCCATATCGAACTGGATGATCTCGCGCTGCTCGGGGCCTTCGGTGGCCGCCGCCACGAACGCGATCGCTGCCGCCGCACCCGCCAGATGCTCCCCGTACTCCCAGATCCCGGCCAACTCGATCAGCCGAGCCCGCTCCGTAACCACCACGAAGGCCCACGGCTGTTCGTTCATCGAGGAAGGTGAACGACGGCCGGCCTCGAGGATGCGATCGAGATCCTCGAGCGCGACGGAACGTTCCGCAAAGGTGCGGACGTTCCGCCGCGCTCGGATCGCATCCCACGTTTCCATCTGTCTCCGCTACCGCCTACTTCACGACGAACGTGCCGGACATCGTTGAGGGATGCACGTCGCAGCGGAAGAAGTAGGTCCCGGCATCGAGCGCACCCACCTTGTAGGTCACGGACTTCGGCCCCGTCACGAGATCTCCCACGAACAGGGATGTCGCGGCGCCACTATCGGTGTAGATCGCCACGTTATGTGGCACGCCCGCATCCTGATTGTCCAACACGATCTTGAATGGCTTTCCGGCAGGAGCCGCCAAACAGTCCGTGTCGAACGCGACGTTCAAGGCCGTCACGTGGAGTGTGCTTCCCTTGGGATCGCAGGCAGTGGTCGAGCCACTAGCTGTGGGTGAAGGGGTAGGTGTCATCGGTGGCATCGGTGAGCCGGTGCCACCGCCCGAGGGGACCGGCTCCTTCGCCGCGGTGATGCCGGCTGAGAACGGATCGGCCATCATCGGGTAGGAATCGGGAGCCGCGGGAGCGTTGGGGTCCACCTTGATCAGGCCGACCGCGCCCAGGCCCGTGTACGCGAACGCGTGCGTGACGAACGGATAGAGCCCCGCGTCGGGGATCTGGAGCTCGAACATCGCGCCGCTCCCGGGCGGGATGCTGTACGTCTGCAACCCGTACTCGGTGTTCGCAGGGTTCCCGGTGTCATGCGTCTGGTTGAACATCGTGCCGATCACATGGAACACATCGTTGAGGGTCGGGCCAGCATTCATCACCCATACGCGGAACGGCTCGTTGGGAGCGACTACCAACGGCGCCGCCTTGTACTGGTCGGCCTTGCCGTTGAAGACGACGTACTGCGGGTCGACGGCCAGCATCCGGTCCAGGTCGCCCTCAAAGACACCGTTCACCGGGTGCTTGCCCGGGTAGAACTCGCTGGAGACCAGAACGAACTCGCGCTCCTTCGGCAGGTTGTCCGGTTCGACGATGATGGCGCCGTACATCCCGTTGCTGATGTGCTGCAGCACGGGCGAGACACCGCAGTGGTACATGAACACTCCCGGATACATCGCAACCCAATCGAAGGTCTTGGTCTGTCCTGGGTCGACGGGCTGATAGTTGCCGGTGAGCGTCGTCTGACCTTCGGTCGGTAGGTCCGCCCATGAGGTCATAGCGGCGTGGAAGTCCATCGAGTGCTGCATGCCGATCGAACTGGCATTGGTCAGGGTGAAATGGATCGTGTCTCCCAGGTGAACGCGGATCACCGGGCCCGGTGCGGTCCCGTTGAAGGTCCACACGTGGTATTTCACGCCGTCTGCGATCTCTTGCACGGTCTCTTGGGCCGTGAGATCGACGTTGACGACGGTCCCGTTGGCTTCATCGACCTTGTATACGGGGACGCTGGCACCGCCTTGGGAACCGCTGGAAGCTGCTGGCGTGCGCCACGTCAGACCAACCACCAGCGCGAACGTCAGGAATAGTGCCCCGATCGCGAAGATCTTCCTCATGGCGACCCTCCTCGTCTCGGCCCTTCCTCCAGAGCCTATATGCGGACGTTATCACTAAACGTTTAGCGCATCACTCTTTGTTGGAGTAAGGTTCGGGCCATGGAC
>JAYVBZ010000427.1:0-2704 GCA_043750215.1 Actinomycetota bacterium | reverse complement strand
GACGGCAGCGGCCGCGGCCGCCGAAGAGGGCGGAGTGAAAGCGAACCGGATCCAGACCGTGGCTCGCGAAGGTGCGCCTGCGACGGTCCTGGTGGACCTGGCGCTGCGTCACGACGCCGGCCTCCTGGTGGTCTCGGGCGGAAGAGGCCAGGCCCATTCGCTCGGAGACGTGCCCGAGCGCCTCTCGCATCACGCGCCTTGCGACCTCCTGGTGGTGAGCGAACGTGTCGGGGCAGGACCACGCTACGGTCGCATCCTCATCGCCACGGACGGCTCCGCCACAGCCGACCGTGCGGCGCGGCGCGGATTCGATCTGGCCGACAACCTG
The DNA here is from genome assembly GCA_043750215.1 of Actinomycetota bacterium. GTDB lineage: Bacteria > Actinomycetota > UBA4738 > UBA4738 > HRBIN12 > JANXVR01. Next base: position 2,376 of record JAYVBZ010000427.1, on the reverse strand, counting down.
GGCGCGTCGGTGACGCTCACGTTCGTTGGACATCCGGCGACCGGGAGGTTGATCAGCGATGACACCGTGGCGACATACGCGGGCGAGGTACCCACCGACGTACGCATCCTGACCGGCAGCCCGGTCACGCACATCCTGAACGTGGCCGATGAGGTAGACGCGGATCTGATCGTCGTCGGCAACAAGGGGCTGACGGGTCTCAAGCGATTCGTCACAACCTCGGTCCCCGAGGACATCGTTGGCCGGGCGCAGCGGGACGTCTTGATCTGCCGCACCATCCGTCAAGCCATCTCGGAGCTGGCACCAGGGGAAGGCGGGATCATCGAACAACAGGGCGAGAAGCTTGCGGCCTATATGGACATGAACTCCGACCTTCGATTGCTTTCGGCCAAATGCACCCACCTGGGATGCACGGTGGCGTGGAACCCCGGCGAGCGGACGTTCGACTGCCCGTGCCACGGCTCGCGGTTCGCACCGGACGGCTCTGTGGTGAACGGACCCGCGGCCCGGCCCCTGCCGCCCGCTTGAGGCGCTCTGCCGTCAGATCAGGCCGGGTTGGAACACCATGAGGTACAGGATCGCGACCAGCCCCAGAACACCGATGGCCGAGACGACGTGCGCGTGCGCCGACGTCAGGAGCCCGATCAACTCTTCATCCGACTTGCGGGGCACGCCGGAAGGCCGCATGGCACAGGCGGTCTTGATCCGGTCGAAGTAGGGCTTGGCCACCACGATCATCAGGACGGTGGTCAGCACCAGGACGGCGATAGCCGTCCAGATCCACCAGTGCTGGAATGACGAGAGCCGCCAGCCCAAGTAGCTGCCGCTCAGGACGATCGCGACCAGCGAGAGGTACATCGGCCGCGCCGTCTCCCCCGACAGCGTGATGAACGAAAGGATCTTCTCGCGGTCACGCTCGCGGCGGATCCGGTAGAGCACCACCATAGAAGCTCCGTGCGCCGCCAGGAACACCAGCACCGACGCGATATGCAGCCACAACGCCCATTGGATCGCCACGACCCCGAAGGATACCGGCCTTAGAAGGGTTCGTAGCCGGCGCGGACCAGCATAGAGCGAGCATCACGTTCGTCGATGCCGCGCTCTAGCAGTTCCTTGTAGATCCGAACCGCCCCCAGCGAACGGCCGCACCTGGGACAGAACTGGAACTCGGGCTGGAACGCGGTCTCGCACCACGGGCACTGTGTGACTTCGATCCGACGATCGGGCTGCAGGCCCGTCTCGGTCAACGCATCGATATAGCCCTTGCCGTAATCCCACTGGATGTACTCGTCCTCCACCAGGCTGAACGCAGGCTCGTGCATACGGGGCTCGCCGGTCTGGAGCATGTGATCCAGGTTGTCGCGAAGGAGTTCCCATTCGTAGAAGTGGTTCTCGCCACAATCCTGGCAGCTGATGACCACCCCTTTGACGCCCTGGGCCTGGAACACCACGCGCATGGCAGAGAGGTCTTCGAGATCGGCCGCGATGTCTTCACGCTCTGAGGGCGTGAGGACGATCGGCTCGTCATCGCCTTGGGGTTCGAAGCGCTCTTCATCCATATCGTTTCAATCCTCGTCCACGAACCGGAATACCTTGAACATCTCAGCGTAGGCGAAACCCTCTTCCGACGCCTTCCCCACCTCTTCTGCCCTGCCCCGCACCCACTTCTCGACATCTTCGACCTTCAGTTGAGACTCGTGTGCGGCAAGCGCCCGGAGCTTCGTATCCATGGTCTGGGTGATGTCGACACAGGTTCCCGAATCGTTCATGGCCAGCCAGAGGTTCGGAACCTCATACGGCTCCAGCCCCTCGTCTTCCAGCTCGGAGAACATGAGACGGGTCGGTGCATCGGGCATCACCGCCGTGAGTGCCAGCAGCCCGGCCTGCTTGTGATCCCAGTGGTTGATGTAGCCTTCGCCGCTCCAGAGGCGCGAGGGATCGGGGGCTACGAGCACTTCTGGACGAAGACGCCGGATCTCGCGGCACACCTTCTTCCGCGTGGCCAGGTTCACTTCGAGATGGCCGTCCAGCTCGCCGAGGAACGTGACGCTGCTCACGCCCAGGACATCTGCTGCCGCGCGCTGCTCGCGCTCCCTGACCACGCTTAGGCGTTCGCGCGTCATGCCTGGTTCGTTCGACCCAGCGGAGCCGTCGGTGATGACGACGTAGTGGACCTGGCAGCCCTCCTTCACCCAACGGGCGACGGTGCCCCCGCACATGAACTCGGCATCGTCCGGATGGGCGAACAGGACGACGGCGCTGGAGAAGGTCTGCATCGGGGCAGCCTATCGGCTGGGCGCGCAAGCGTGAGAGCCCGTAGAGTTGACGCGTGTCCGACTTCGACCCTCAGTGGCTCCTGGACCGGTACGACTCGGA
>JAYVBZ010000426.1:0-10396 GCA_043750215.1 Actinomycetota bacterium | reverse complement strand
CGGTTGTCCGCGATCTCTTGGGCGTGATCCGGGGGGTCCCCGTTCACGCGTTCTTCTTCTTACCCAGCGCGCTGATCGCCTCCATGACCACGCGGTGGGCAAGGATCGCGGTGAGCTCGGACTGGTCATAGGGAGGGGACACCTCGACCACGTCCATCCCCACCAGCTCCACCGAGCCCACTATCTGCCGAACCGCGCGGAGCAACTCTCGGCTGAGCATCCCGCCTGCTTCCGGCGTGCCCGTTCCCGGGGCCATCCCTGGGTCCACGACGTCGATATCGACCGATAGATAGATGCAGTCCGGCCCATCCAGCGCTTCGGCGATGGCATCCGCGATCACGGCTTCGGATCCGCGATCCTCGATCTCTACCATCGTGTGCCAACGCAGGCCTTGTTCCTTCATCCAGTCGAAGGTCTCTTTCTCCGGCCAGTAGCCCCGAAGGCCGACCTGCACGAAGTTCGGCCCGTCGATCCAGCCTTCCTGGATGAGACGGCGCATCGGCGTGCCGTGACCAACCAGGGACCCCCATTGCTCCTGTCCCGTATCGGCGTGCGCATCGAAGTGGACGATGCCGACCTTCCTGGGCCAGCGGTACCTGCTGACCGCAGCTGCGCTGGGGTAGGTGATCGAGTGGTCGCCTCCCAGGACGATCGGGATGGCGCCGCTGCTGGCAACCTGAAAGACCTTCTCGTGCGTGACGCGCAGGCCGCGGTCAAGCCGAGCCGGCACGATCGGGGCATCGCCCGCATCCACAACCTTCAGGTTCGCGTATGGCTCGGTCTCCAGCTGGATCGACCACGCGTAGGCGGAGCTCCATGTAGTGGGTGCCATCCGGATGGCGCGCGGACCGAACCGCGCTCCGGGACGAGACGAGACGGCGTCGTCGAGCGGCGCGCCGACGATCGCCACATCGGGCGCCGCAGCCGCCAGCGCCTCGGCATCCGTGGCCCACGGGAGTTTCTCGAACGAACCATGCCAGTCCGAGTAATACGGCAGATCGGTCGATGTGAACTCGGTGAACTCATCTTCGCCGCGTAGTTCGGAGTTCTCGATACGGAAGTCTGGTGCATCGGTCATGACGGAGAGCATCGCACACAGACGCGGCACAGGGTCGGGCCCCCTGCCGGGGTTCAGTTCTTCAGGTCTTTGAGGATCTGCCTCGCGGCGTTGGCACCGGGGGCTCCGGTGATGCCGCCTCCCGGGTGCGCGCCGGATCCGCACAGGTACAGCCGGTCGAACACCAGCTTGTACCGAGCTTCCCCGTTCAGAGGCCTCCAGAGGAAGAACTGGTCAAGCCCGGGTTCGGCGTGTTCGACGTGACCGCCCGACAAACCGTAGTCCATTTCGAGGTCTTCGGGTGTGATCACCTGCGACGCCTCGACCAGCCCGCCGATCCCCGGGGCGTAACGCTCCAACACCATGATGGCGATCTCGGCGACGCGGTCGCGTTCGGCCGTCCAGGTGGTATCGCGCAAGTGACGGGGCGCAGCCTCGAACACGATGCTCATGACATGCTTACCCTCGGGCGCGAGCGAGGGGTCGACGAGCGTAGGGATCGTTGCCTCCAGCCACTGCTCCTGCGCAACGTGCCCATACTTGAAGGCATCCTTCGCCTTCTCCACATGGTCGATGGAGTGCCCGATCACGATCCTCCCCTGCAGGCGCTCGGGTCCGTCGACGCCGGTGAATGCCGGCAGAGCGCCGAGGGCCAGGTTCACCTTCGCGGTGGCACCGGGAGTGCGGATGTTGTTCGCTCGCCAGATCATCTCCGGACCCAACTCCATGGGATCGCAGAGGTTGAGTGTGCGCTTGGGGTCCATCCCGCTGACAACCAGGTCGGCGTTGATCTGCTCGCCTCCGGCTAGCGTCACGCCGAGGGCGCGCCTGTCGTGTACGCGTATCTCAACCACCTCGGCCCCGGTGCGGATGGTCCCGCCGAACGCCTCGAGAGCTCCTGCCAGGGCCGCGGCAAGCGCGCCCGTCCCGCCCTTGGCGAAGACGGCCGTTCCGGCTGCTCCCCCGTCGTTGCCGGCCGAGTCGCCGAAGAACACCGATGCGGTGCCGGCCGCCCACGGCCCGGTGGACGTGTATCGGATCCCGCGGGTCGCGAGCGGACCACGCACTGCCTCTGAGGCGAACACCTCTTGCACGGTGTCGGCGACCGACATGGGGAGCGCGCGGATGGTCTCGCGTCCGGTACGAGCGCCGAGATCCTTGAAGGACTTCCCGAGCTTGAGGCCCGCGATCGCGTCACCGAGAGAGGGCGCCTCGATGTTCGGCGGGGTCACCGCGTACAGAGCGGCGAGGAAGCTCGCGATCGCCCGCACCTTCTTGTCGAAGTCCGGGTAGATGGTGCCGTCCAGTTCGCTGATGGACTTGAGTTCGTTCGCCGTGCGGCCCACGTCGCCCCAGAACGTGACGCCTGAGCCGTCGGGCTGCGGAGCGAACATCCGAACGTCCGGCGTGATGAGTTCCAGGCCGCGCGCGGCCAGCTTCAGGTCCTTCACCACCGACGCGCGGAGGCGACCAACCGTGTGGATGATGCCCGGCGCCGTGAACCCCGGAGCGATCTGTGTGTTGCGAAGGATCCCGCCGACCTGGTCGGCGCGCTCTAGCACCGTCACCTTGTGCCCTGCTTTGGCGAGGTAGGCGGCAGTAACCAGCCCGTTGTGGCCGCCCCCGACGACGATGATCTTCTTCCCCATCAGGCGGCCCTCCTTCCGCGCTTCTTCTCTTTGAGGTATTCCAAGGCGGCGATGCGGCCGGGTGCGCCCATGATCCCGCCGCCGGGGTGCGTCGCCGATCCGCACATCCACAGATCTTTCACCGGGGTTCGGTAGCGAGCCCAGCCGGGCACCGGCCGGTTGAAGAACAGCTGCTCCAAGCTCAGTTCGCCCTGGAAGATATTCCCCTCTGTGAGCCCCGTGAAGTCCTCGATGTCCTTGGGACTCAGCACGAACTTGTGGAGGATCTTGCTCCGCAGATCCGGGAAACGCTCAGAAAGCGTGTCGATCACGTTCTCTCCGAACACGTCGCGCATCTCGGTGGTCCACTCCTGTCCATCGGCAAGGTGGTAGGGCGCGTACTGCACGAAGCAACTCATGATGTGCTTGCCCGGGGGGGCCATCGATGGGTCCACGAGCGTCGGGAAGATGCAGTCGATGTAGGGGCGCTTGGAGAAGTGGCCGTACTTCGCATCGTCGTAGGCCCGCTCCATGTAGTCGAGCGACGGAGAGAATGAGATCGCCCCGCGGAGCCATTCGCCGACGCCCGGCTTGCAGGCGAGTTCCGGCAGGGAGTCCAGCGCGAGGTTCACCTTGCCCGAGGAGCCACGGTACTTGTACCGCATGACCTCGTCCTTGAAGGCCGGGTCCAGCACTCCGTCCTGCAACAGCTTGATGAACGTCTGCCGCGAGTCCAGCGAACTCATCACCACGTCGGCGTCGATCTCTTCGCCGGAGGCGAGCGCGACGCCCGTGGCGCGGCCATTCGTCACTTTAACGTGCTCGACCGGGACCTCGGTCCGTATCTCGGCGCCAAGCGAGAGCGCGGCGTTCGCGATGGAGTAGCTGATGCCACCGGTGCCATCCTTGGGGATGCCCCAGGCGCGGAAGGCGCCGTCGATCTCTCCCATGTAGTGATGCAGGAGCACGTAGGCCGTCCCCGGAGAGCGCGGCCCTTGGAACGTGCCGATGATCCCCGACGCGCTCATCGTCGCCTTCAGCGGCTCCGTTTCGAACCACTGGTCCAAGAAGTCCGCAGCGCTCATCGTCATGAGCTGGATGAATGTGGTTTGGAGCTTCTTGGGAAGATCCTTGAAGTCTTTCGCGAGACCGGTGAGGGGAAGCCACTCCATGGGGCTCACCTTGCCCGGGTCCGGCGGCACGATCGAGAGGATCGGCTTGATGAACCTGGCCATCTCGGCCATGAGTTGGCCGTACTCCTCATAGGCTTCCGCGTCGTTCTTCGACCAGCGGCGGAGTTCTCGAACGGTCTTCCCGTGGTCGTTCACGCGCCAGAGATAGTCGTCGTCGAGCGGCGTGATCGTGCCGTCCAGCGGCAGGATCTCCAGGCCGTGCTTCGGGAGTTCGAGTTCGCGGATGATCTCGGGACGAAGGAGCGAGACCACGTAGGACATCGCACTGAACCGGAAGCCGGGGTAGTGCTCGATGGTGATCGCGGCGCCGCCAAGGATCGAGTTCTTCTCCAGGACCACGACAGACTTGCCGGCTTTCGCGAGATACGCCGCGGTGGTGAGCCCGTTGTGACCGCCACCGATCACGATCGCGTCGTATCGCTTGGCCATCCAGACTCCTTCGTCGCTCAGGTAAGGTGACCGGAGGTCAAACGACCTACGGACGGAGGCGCGCGTGGCGCCAGTTGCCCATGCTAGCGACCGCGATAGAGGGATGCCACGGGCGCCTTGACCTTAGGTCAATCGCCGCGGGCACGGCACCTATCGACTCGTCTACGCTACTGACTCAGCGCAGCCTCGTGGCTGGCCTCGATCTCCTTCGAAGGAGGACCCACCGTGAGCGTCGGCACCGCGTTCTTCCCTCGCCAGCAGGAACTGAACAGCAAGCTCTCCTGGGGCGAATGGGCCGGGTATCACTCTGCTGTTGTCTACGCCGACTTCCACGACATCGAGTACAACGCCATCCGGGAAGCAGCGGCCCTCATCGACACGAGCCCGCTCTACAAGTACGTCGTGAGCGGCAAGGACGCGATGAGGCTCCTGGACCGCGTGATGACTCGCGATATCTCCGCGCTGCAACGCGATCGAGTCATCTACACCCCGTGGTGCGACGAGGCGGGCAAGCTGGTCGATGACGGCACGGTTGCGCGGATCGGCCCGGACTCCTACCGGATCACTGCCGCCGACCCCTGCTACCGCTGGTTCCTCCTGAACGCGACGAACCTAGACGTCGAGGTGTCGGACATCTCCGATCAGACGGCTGCGCTCGCGCTTCAGGGCCAGCTCTCCCGCGAGGTCCTAGAGGCCGCGAGTGGGCTGGATTGGAAGGACCTGAAATACTTCGGCCGGCGCATGACGCAGATCGCCGGCGTGGATGTCGACGTCACCCGCACCGGCTACACCGGTGACCGCGGCTACGAGCTGTGGATGCCCACCGACGGTGCGCTTGCTGTGTGGGACAAGATCTTCGAGGTCGGTCGCGACTACGGGATCTACCCGGTGGGGATCCGCGCGATGGACGTGGCCCGCGTAGAGGCCGGACTCATCCTGATCGAGGCCGAGTACACCTCCGCCCGTCATGCCGTGAGCCACGAGCAGCAATACTCCCCGTTCGAACTTGGTCTGGGCAAGTTGGTGCAGTTCGACAAGACGAGCGATTTCGTGGGCAAGCGGGCGCTGCTAGCCGAGCAGAAGGCCGGCGGACCCGCTCGACGGTTGGTCGGATTGGACATCGACTGGAGTGGGATCGAGGGGATGTTCGCCAAGCACGGGCTTGCTCCGGGCGTCTCGCCCATGGTGACGCGGGATGCCATCCCGGTCTACAAGGACAACAAGCAGGTCGGTCGCGCCACGTCCTACACGTGGGGACCGACCATCAAGAAGATTGTCGGCTTCGGGTCCCTGGACAAGGCACTCGAACCGCTCGGGACGCGCGTAAGCGTCGAGTGGACCGTCGAGGGCGAGCGCGGCAAGGTCGGGGCCACCGTCGTTCCGATGCCGTTCCTGGACCTGCAGCGCAAGCGCACCTAACGACGCCTGCTCTGGGAGAATCGACTCCCGATGCGTTCCTACCTCTATCCGCGCGCCCTCGTCGTGTTCGCCCTGCTAGGCGGCTTATTGGGGCTGGGGCTGGGGCTGCGGGGCTCGCCCCTGCTCGGGGCGGTCTCAGGCCTGGTGATCCTCTGCGTAGCTCTCCTCCTCGCGCGGGCTCAGACGCTCCAAGGCGCCGACCGGCACGACCCCGCCCGGCGTCGTTTCCTGGTGACCACCACCGCCGTGGGAACGGCCGTCGCCGTGGGGGGTCCGGTACTCGGTCGAGCCATCAAGCAGCTCGCGCGGCCGGACGCACAGGCGATCCAGGAGATCATGGCGCACGCACTCGGTGCCGAGTACACCGAGATCGTCCGTCGCACCTATCGCGATGGCCGCTCCGGAGAGCTCCAGCTCGTCCTCGCCCCCTTCAACAGCGCCAACTACTCGAACGAATCCCAAGACCTGGTGACGTTCTACCCCGCCACATCGCACGCCAGCGTGTGGATGTATCTCGAAGCCATCCCGCTCGTGATCCACGCGCCCGGACGGGTGCCTGCTGGCACCCACGACGAACGTGTGACTCTGGCAGACATCGCGCCATCCACCGCCACGCTCATGGGATTCCGGGACTTCTTGGGCCTGGGTCGCGAAGGGGTGCCACTCCCCGGTGTGGAGGCGCCGGGGACACCACCGAAGGTCATCGTGACCTTCGTGTTCGACGGCGGCGGATGGAACGTCCTGGAGACCTGGCCGGACGCCACGCCGAACCTGCGCAGGCTCATAGCAACTGCCACCAACTACACCAACGCGATCCACGGTTCTTTCCCCGCGGTCACGGCGTGCGCGCATGCCACCATCGGCACGGGCGCGTATCCCGCCGCGCACGGCATCACCGGCCACAACATCCGCGACACCCTGGGCACGGTTCGAAAGACCTACGGCGTGCCGGGCAGCGCGGACCCGAACGACATCCTCGTCCCCACGCTGGCGGATCTATGGAGCGATGCCACGGGCAACCGGGCCTGGGTTGGACAACTTGGCTACCAGGTGTGGCATATGGGGATGCTCGGCAGCGGCCGACCCAACCGCGGCTCCGCCGACAAACCTGTCGGCGTGTTCTGGGACGAAGACATGGCACTCAGCCGTACCCAGCAGTGGCAGCCCCACAACCCCGAGACGTTCCGCTTGCCGGTCGGCGCACCGTCTTTGAACAGGCTGGCCGCGCATCAGGCGGCGTACACCCCGCCCGGCTACGACGCCCAGTACGACCCGGTCAAGTCAGCGTCGCACTGCTGCAGTCCCCCGATCATCCGGTACATGGGCGACCTGGTCGAGGCGACCATCGCCAACGAACCCTTGGTCGGACCCAACAACGAAACCGGTCTCCTCTACATCAACTACAAGATGCCCGACTACACCGGCCACATCTACAACATGCTCTCCCCCATGGAGGAACTCGCCCTTCGGGAGGTCGACGCGCAGCTCGGCAGACTGGTTACACAGCTCGACGCGTTATATGGGCAGGACTATGCGCTGATCGTTACGGCCGATCACGGCCAGTGCCCGTTACCCAACTCGGTGGATGGCGTGCGGTTGGATCCGATCCAGCTGGGTGACGACATCAACCGAGAGTTCGGCGGCTCGCTCTGGCCCGTCGTGGAGTATGTGGCGCCCAGTGAGATCTTCTTGCACCGTGATCGGCTCTGGCAGTCCGGAGCCAGCATCGACGATATCGCCGCCTTCCTTCAGGACTACTCTTACCGACGGAACATCGGCCCCTACGTCCCCGCCAGCGCCATCGAGTACGACCTGCTCAACCAACGTGAGTTCTCGGCGGTGTTCGGACCCCGGTTCCTAGCCTCGCTGGATGGCCGGGATCTGGCTGGTTACGGAGAGACGTCGTTCGGGGACGGTGTGCTCACCGGATACCCCGATCTGATCAACCCTTACCGTTCGGTCTGACGAACCGACGCGATGGCCTGGCTCACTGCCGCCTCATGATCGGCCCAGCGGAAGAACCGCCCCAGCCGCACAAGGATCACGCCATCGGCGCCCACCACTTCTTCCACCCCGTCGACTCCGAAGAGCGCCCGAAGCAGCAGATCCTCCCCCGCCATGGCCAGGCTCTCGGCGACCCGCCGGGGACCCTGCCGATCCACCTGGAACGCGCGCGGGCGCTCCCGTTCCGGCAGGGCAGAGGGCTCGCCCCAATGTCCTCGAAGGAACGCGCTGCCGGTCCGCGCCGCGGCGGTTCGACTGATCCCGTGATCGAGGTTGAGCCGGACGCGGTAGCGATGGAGGTCGATCGCCCGCACGCCCTTCACCTGGAGGAGACGGTTGAGCGGGGCCGGAGCCTCCGCGGGCGGACACGTCACGATGGTCTGATCCGTCAGCGAAACGTCCACATGTAGCCGAACCAGCCACGGGTTCGTCACGTTCTCGAAGGCCCAGGCGGTCATAGACCGCGAGTATGGAGGCTCCGCCTTGTTTGGCGCCGCTACTGGCCTATGGTCCGACAGGCGGAGTCGGCCGCAGCCGCGGTGTCCAGATCCCCGCCGCTGAGGGCGCTCAGCGCCGTTCCGATCTGGTCTGATGCCGACTTCAGCGCTGTCAGGGAGTTATTGAATGCCGTCTTGAACGCCTTCGCTTTGTCGACCGGCAATGACTTCGCGGTGGTCTGGGCCGCAACGAAGATCTGCTGCGCGGCCGTGAATGCATCCACGAACACGGTGTGGCTGGCCTCACCGCCACTCACGTTCGGCGCCCCCTCGGCCTTGACCTTGTCCACCAGCTGACCGGTGAGGTCGGCAAGGTCGCCGAAATACGCCACTGCCAGTGCCCGGCGCTTCACCAGTGTGTCGGCGGACGAGACGTCTGGCCCGACCTGGGCGGCGCGGATCTTGATCGACGTTACCCAGTCGTTCATCGACGTGCAGAGCGCGTGGACGTAGACAGCAGCGGTGCCGCCTCCACCGGCGTTCGCGGCGCTGCTTGCCGGGGTGCCAGCGGGCGTGCTCTTCGAACAAGCGATCGATGCCGGGATCAGAACCAGGATCAGAACCACGATCGCCCCATGGCGGATCCTCGCTGGGTTGGACATCCGAGCTCTCCCTCTCCTCGTTCGTCCTCTGAGATGCTACCGGGCACTCTCAGCGCGACCGGGACCTTGCGTGCCTATATCCTCAGTGGGTGCGCATCGACGTCATGCTCCTGCAGAACCGCCCCTGGCCGATCCTGCGGGAGCGCGCCGTCCGAGCAGAGGGGATGGGGTTCACCGGATTGTGGATGGCCGACCACTTCGTGAATCCGTATGTCCAGGATCAGGACTGGTTCGAATCATGGACCTTGCTCGGGGCCATCGCCGAAGCAACCCACACCATCCGGTTGGGCCCGATGGTGAGTTCGCTGACGCTTCGGAACCCCGCTCTCCTCGCCCGGGCCGCGATGACGCTGGATCACGTCTCCGGCGGCCGGTTCGATCTGGCGATGGGTGCGGGAGGGGCACCCCTGGACCATTCGATGACGGGGACGCCCACCTTCACTCCGGACGAACGGGCCGAGCGCTTCCACGACAGCGTCCAGATCGTCTCCGAACTGCTCCGGTCGGGCGTGGCCTCGGCGCCGGAGGGGAGCCACTACCACGTGGAGGACGCGCGACTCAACCCGCGGCCCGTCCAGCAGCCTCTGCCCATCACCGTTGCCGCGCTGGGCAAACGAGCGTTGCGCGTCGCGGCGCGCTACGGATCGACCTGGAACACGATGGGTATGGCGCGGGGCCGCGACCTCCGGGGGCTGCTCCCCCACGACGAAGCCATGGTCATCACGCGCGAGCGTTCGGCCACGATGGACCGGTTCTTGGCGGAAGAAGGGCGCGACCCTTCCAGCATCCGCCGTTCGTACTTGGTGGCCGGCACGTATTCAGGTGCCACCCCGACCGTGCCCGAGTTCCTCAGCATGGCGGAGGACCTCCAAGGCGTCGGCATGAGCGAGGTGGTCATCTACTGGCCCAGCGATCCGGCCAACGAACCAGCGCTCGAGCGGCTGGCCGCAGAGGCGATCCCGCAACTCGCGGGCTGAAGCCTGCTGAAGGGTCCGAAGGTCGGTCGAGTTCCCGGAGCGGCGCTCCCCGCAGACGCGTCGCGTGGCCCGACGCAAGCGGCCCCCTGTACCCTTGCTCCCGTGCCCGAGGCTCGACGTATCCACCACCTGACCCTGACCGTCACCGACCTCGACGCGAGCGTGGCATGGTACGAGCGCGTCCTGGGCCTTGAGAAGGCGAACGAACGGCAGGGATCCGGCTGGGTCCGGACGATCCTGAGGAACCGACATGGGCTCGTGATCGGGCTCACCGTCCACGAGGCCGGACGGACGGACGATCGCTTCGACGAGCGACGCGTCGGGCTCGACCATCTGTCGATCGCGTGCGACGATCTCGATGAGGTGTCCGCGTGGAGAGACCGGCTCGACGAGCTTGATGTCCCCCACGGCGGCATCGGCGAGACTTCCTACGCCCACGTCCTGGTGACGCGAGATCCCGACGACATCCCGGTCGAGTTCTTCACACCACGCGTCGAGCAGACATGATCGAAGCGACCTCCGCACCCGGAGCCGGTTCGGACGCTTAGGACGTGGCGAGGCGAGCGGCGCTCCCAAGCATCGTTCGCAAC
>JAYVBZ010000425.1:0-2104 GCA_043750215.1 Actinomycetota bacterium | reverse complement strand
CCCTTGCGGGCCCCCACCTCTCTACTGCGTTCTGACTGGCTCTACTTGCCGCCGTTCACCAGCGACAACTGGTCCCACGCACCAACACCAGCGAACTGGTCGTAGGAGTAGTTGTCGATCCTGCTACCCAGAACGTCGATGCTTGTCGGGAAACGACGCGGGATGATCGGCACGATCGTCTCCATGACGTACTTGTCCAGGTTTGCCCAACACGTGTCCTGCGCGGTGCCCAGCGCCGTGTTCCGGCACTCCGTGATCTTGCCATTGATGGACGGGATCCCGTCAGCCGGAACGGTGTAGCCGGCCTTCTGCAGATCAGCGGCCGTGGTGCCCATGAACGAGTAGTTGGACCCGTTCTCACCACCGTCCAGCAGTGGGGAGAAGTAGGTGTACGGGCTGGGATAGTCCTTGCTCCAGCCGGCGGCGCAGAACGGGGTGTGCGACGCTAGTGTGGCGCATTTCGTCACCAGAGCGTTGTAGGCCAGCTGCTTGATCTCGAGCTTGATCCCGATCGGGGCGAAGCTCTGTTGCAGGATCTGCGCTCCTTTCAGCTGGTCGTTGTCATTCGAGACCACGAGGTCCGTCACGGTACACGCGGCACCGTCGCACACCCCGTCACCATTCGTGTCGTACTTCGAGAGCGCCATCTCTCGCTTCGCATCCGTGATGCTCCCCTTGTCCCCCGGGGTGGCGTAGGGGTTGTAGTCCGCGAGTTGGCCACCCATCATGCTGGGGGGGACGAAGTGTCCGGCGATGACGCCCGAGGGATCTCCACCTGCCAGCGTCCACAGAGCGTTCTTGTCGACGGCCCAGTTCACCGCCTTGCGGACGTGCACGTCATCGAACGGCGGTTGGAAGATGTTCAGGCCGGTATAGGTCACCGCGTCGGCGGGATAGATCTTCACCCTGTCAACTAGGTTCGGGTCGCTGCCGTACTTCTGCAGGGTGGCCGCGGTCGCCCCGCAGTCGATGCACCAGTCCGCGCCACCAGCGTCAACCTTGTCCAGCAACGTCTGCACCTCTCCGCCGACCTGGATCTCGATGCGGTCCGGGTAGGCCTTACGGAGCGTGTCCGTCGAGGCGTCATAGGAAGGGTTGCGCACGAACACGTAGTTCCGACCGATGTCCATGCCCGAGGGCGGGTTCTTCGAATTGAGGTCGAAACCCGCCATCCCTTCGTATTCGTACGGGCCGGTAGATACGAGGAACTGTCCGTATTCAGTGCCCTTGTAGTGGGCGTCTAGGGCTTCCTTCGGCATCGGCGTCGTCGCCGCCATCCCCATGTCGTAAATCATGTCCGGGTTCGGCTGGTCGAGTTTGATCTGCAGGGTCTTGTCGTCGACGGCTGTCACACCCGACACCGTCTTCGCCTTGCCGTCCAGAACGTCCTGGAAGCCGGTGATGTCCGTGTAATAGAAGTAGTAGCCGGGGGTGTTCACCGTTGGGTCGGCCAACCTGTTGAAGGCGTTGACGAAGTCCTCCGCAGTGACCTGACGGTTCAGGGGATCGCCGAACATGACGCCGTCCTTGATGGTGAAGGTGTAGGTGAGCTGATCGCTGGACACCTCCGGCATCGCTGTCGCGATGTCAGGCTCCGGCTGCGCACCGCCCCCTTCCACTGGCGTCCCGTTGTAGGAGACCAAGGTCCTAGCCATGCAGCACCGGAGTGCTTCCCACGAGACGGAGTAGTACTCCTGCGTGGGGTCGAGCCCGTGGAAGAAGTCCTGGGTCATGACGCCGTGGAGCGTACCGCCCTTGACCGGGGTGTTGCCTCCGCTACCCGCCGGGCTCGGACTGGTACTCGCACTGTTGCTGCTGCACGCGGCCGCGGCGAGCGTCAGCGCCGCAACTGCCGCTACCAATCTCAGATGCCTACTCATGTGCCCCTCCTCTTGTCCTGTTGGCCCCTCGGCAGGGACCTCCGTGTGAGTGTCCTGGTCCGCTCCCATCGGAGCTGCTCCTTCGGTCACTCATCTCATCCTTACGAAGTCACGAGGTTTTCGGATCGAATGCATCTCGGAGACCATCCCCCACTAGGTTGAAGGCGAGTGTAGTCAAGAACAAGAACGTTCCGGGAAATACCATGGTCCACCAGGCTGTTCGG
>JAYVBZ010000424.1:0-4607 GCA_043750215.1 Actinomycetota bacterium | reverse complement strand
CTGGACCAGGAAGGACGCCGTTCGGTGCTCGCCGATCTTCGTCGCTACGAGCTCGGGCTGGAAGATCCTCAGAAGAAGCACGGGTTCCTCCGAGGCGAGGCTGACTAGACGGGTGGTCGGCCGACGCTCCCAAGCGTCGCCGTTATCCTGCCGGGATGCGTCTGGTCTTCCTGGGCAACGATCTTTGGTCGGTCCCCTCGCTCGAAGCGCTGGCCGCCCACCCCGGGCTCGATGTGGCCGCGGTCATCACGAATCCCCCGCGGCCGGCAGGACGAGGGTCGCGGCTGACTCCGACCGCTGTGGCGGACGCCGCGCGAGCTCTCGGGATCGAGGTGCTCGAGGTGGACGGGGTGCGGCAGGGGACCGGGTTCGACGCGATCAGGGTTGCCGCACCGGATGCCCTCGTGGTCGTCGCGTACGGCGAGCTCCTGTCACCCGAGGTGTTGACGCTGCCGCGTCTGGGCGCCGTGAACGTGCATTTCTCCCTACTGCCGCGTTGGCGCGGAGCATCACCGGTCCAACATGCGATCCTCGCCGGTGACCTGCGAACGGGGGTCACGCTCATGCAGATGGATGCGGGGCTCGATACAGGACCGATCCGGGCCAGCGCGACCCAGGATGTGCTGCCAACCGACGATGCTGGCTCCCTCGGAGTGCGGCTTTCCACGATCGGCGCGGAACTCCTATCGAGCACCCTCCCGGCCTACGGGTCGGGTGAGGTGAAACCTCGCCCGCAGCCGGATCAGGGCGTGACACATGCGCCGAAACTCGGTTCTGCCGATCGCGTCGTCGCTTGGGATCAGGCGGCCCAGGCCGTGGTCGCGCGAGTGCGAGCTCTCGCCCCCGACCCGGGCGCCCGCACGAACTTTCGGGGTGAAGCGTTGAAGCTCCTTCGCGTCAAGGTCTCGACATCCGCCTCCAGCTCCGCGACAGCCGAACCCGGTACCGTCGTAGATGTGGACGAACAAGGGCCTCTCATCGCCGCCGGATCCGGGTTGGTCCGGCTGATCATGGTCGCCGCATCAGGACGCAAACGCATGAGCGGAGCCGACTGGGCTCGCGGAGCCCGGATCCAGCCGGGCGAACGTCTCGGATGACGACGCCCGCCCCGAAGAAGAAGAGAACCGGTGGCCGCCCCCCGGGCCCGGCCCAGCGCCAGAAGCCTCGTCCGGCGATCGCGCAGAACGCGAGGGCGATCGCCTTGGATGCGATCCATCGGGTCGTGGACGAGGGCGGCTATTCCAATCTGGTCATTCCGGGATCGTTGTCGAGATCCTCACTCGACCAGCGCGACCGGGCGTTCGCCGCTGATCTGGCGTATGGAACGATCCGCCACCTGCGGTCTCTCGACTGGGCTATCGACCAGCGGGCTTCGAGGTCGGTGAATCGGATGACGTCCAACGTGCGGGACGTGCTGAGATTGGGCGCGTTCCAGCTGCTCTTCGGCGGCGTCGCGCCCCACGCCGCCGTGATGGAAACCGTGAGCCTAGCCGCCCCGCGGGAGCGAGGATTCGCGAATGCGGTGCTGCGCCGACTCGCGGATGATCCTCCGGCTTGGCCCGAGGGGTCCGAGGACACCGACATCTCGATCCGCTCGGGGATGGCCCCGTGGGCGATCCGCGAACTCCGAGCCCTGCTGAAGGGTGACGCCGAACTGGCGGCGAAGGCGTTCGCTGAGCGCGGTCCGCTATGTCTGCGCGCGAACACGTGCACCACGTCGGTGAAGGAGCTCACGCAGGCACTTGAGGTCGCGGGGCACGCGCCACGACAGGCCCCCCTCGATCCGGATTGTCTCCTTCTCGATGGAGGAGACCCCGTGTTGTTCCCCGGTTGGGACGCGGGGTGGTTCGCGGTGCAGGATCAAGCCAGCGCCTTGGTCGTTCGTATGCTCGATCCCCACGTTGGTGAGCGGGTGCTCGACGTGTGTGCGGGCCCCGGTGGCAAGTCCGCCATGGCGGCGTGCTTGGTCGGCCCGACCGGACGTGTGTTCGCAGGCGACATCCATCCGCGCCGCGCGGGATTGGTGCGCCGTTCGGCGTCACGCCTTCGAGTAGAGAACATGTCGGTCCTTGCGCAGGACGTGACCGCTAGGGCGATCCGCGGTCCCTTCGACCGGGTTCTGGTCGATGCGCCGTGCAGCGGCTTGGGCTCGGCCCGCCGACGCCCTGAGTTGCTCTGGCGGGGGAAGAAGGAAGACCCGACGAAGCTCGCGCTGGCGCAGGTGGAGATCGCGGCGGCTGCCTCGGATCTGCTGAAGCCGGGTGGCAGGCTGGTCTACGCCGTGTGCACGTTTCCCAGGGCGGAGACGGACGCGGCCGCCGATGCCCTGGTTCGCCACCGGCCGGATCTGATTCCCGAGCCCAGCCTGGGCCCAAGCGGCGAGGCGCTCCGTCACCGCGTGTGGCCGCATCGGGACGGCGGCGACGGGATGTTCATCGCGACCTTCCGCAAACGCGACTGACGAAGGGGCGCCCGGGGGCGCCGGGTACCATTCGGATATGGCACGCCTCTCCGCATCTATCCTCGGGGCTGATCTCGCGCATCTGGGCGATCAGGTGGAGGCCGTCGAACGGTTCGTAGACGCCTTCCATATCGACATCATGGACGGGCACTTCGTCCCGCCGATCGCCCTTGGCACGGTGGTCGTGGCATCCCTGCGACCGCTCACCAAGGTCGCCTTCCACGGACATCTCATGGTCGATGCTCCAACGCAGTACTTCGACGAGCTGAGCCAGGCGGGGCTGGACATGGTGAGCTTCCATCTGGAGGCGGTTCCCGCCCCGGGTCCCGCGATCGCGAAAGCTCGCGGCGCGGGCATGGGCGTGGGGCTGGCCATCAAACTGGGAACCCCGATCGAGGCCGTCGCCCCGTACCTTGAGGATATCGATGACCTCATGCTCATGAGCATCGAGCCCGGATGGTCGGGGCAGGTCCTGGATCCCGTCGTCTACCCCCGGCTGGCAGAGGCCCGCGGACGGATCGACGCCGCCGGTCTGTCGGTGGCCCTGGAGATCGATGGCGGCGTGAAGATCGAGAACGCCCAGGCGGCGCTGGACGCCGGTGCCACGGTTCTCATCGCCGCATCAGGTATCTTCGGACAGCCGGACGCAGCTGGTGCGGCCAGAGAACTCGCGATGATCGCGGAAGGAGCGCCCTGATGGCAGAGACCATCCTGGTCGTCGATGACGACCCGGATATCGCACGGTTCGTTGAGGTGAACCTGCGTTCTGCGGGCTACGACGTCGCCGTTGCCGGCGACGGCGAAGAGGCGCTCGAGAAGGCCGCAGAGCTTCGGCCCGACCTGGTGTTGCTTGACGTCATGATGCCGCGCATAGACGGTTTCGAGGTGGCCCAGCGGCTCCGCAAGAACCCGCAGACCGCGAACACCAGCATCATCATGTTGACCGCGAAGGCGCTTTCCGCGGACAAGGTGACCGGATTGCAGTCCGGCGCCGACGACTACATCATCAAGCCTTTCGACCCCATCGAGCTTCTGGCGCGCGTGAAAGGCACGCTGCGCCGCGCGAAGGAGATGCGGAACCTTTCCCCGTTGACGGGGCTGCCGGGCAACATCCGCATCCAGGAGGAGATCGAGCGCCAGGTGCGCGAAGATCAACCGTTCGCGGTGTTGTATTCCGACCTCGACAACTTCAAGACCTATAACGATCAGAAGGGCTTCGTCCGCGGAGATCGGCTCATCCAAGCAACCGCACGGATCATCCAGGATGCGGTGGTGGAGTTCGACGGCGCACAGGGCTTCGTGGGTCATGTGGGGGGTGACGACTTCGTTGCGGTGGTCGGTACCGAAGCCGCGGAACCCGCCGCGAAGAAGATCTGCGAGGCGTTCGATGCGTTGAGGGCCGAGTTCTACGATCCCGAGGATCTGGACCGGGGGTTCGTTCGGATGGAGGATCGACGTGGCGTGGAGCAGGACATCCCGCTGGTCAGCGTGAGCGTTGGGATCGCGACCACGGCCAAGCGGGGTTTCGCCCACTACGGCGAGGCGGTTGCGGTGGCGACCGAGATGAAGCAGTTCGCCAAGCGCCAGGCGGGCAGCAGCTATGCGGTTGATCGACGGATGCCGTAGCCAGACGCGTACCTGCCCTTTCCCAAGCAGCCCTATACTGCAGGGACGTACCACCAGCCTGTTTCCGGGGCGGGGTGAGATTCCCCACCGGCGGTGACAGTCCGCGACCCCTCCGCAGCCAGCGGCGGGTGGATCCGGTGAAACTCCGGGACCGACCGTGAGAGTCGGGATGAGAGGGGACAGGCGCGAACAGCTCCGCCGCCGCGCTTGGCGCTGGTCGGTGCGATCTGTGTGCGCCCATCCGCTCTCGCCCTCCCCGGGGTGAGGGGGATGTGATGGAAGACACCGCGCATATGGATCGAGCCCTGCAACTGGCGGAGCGCGGCCTGGGCCGTGTTTCCCCGAACCCGATGGTCGGCGCGCTGATCCTCGCGCCGGGGGGCGCCATCGTCGGTGAAGGTTGGCACGAAGGTCCCGGCACGCCCCATGCCGAAGTGATGGCGCTCTCAGCCGCGGGGGACCAGGCCCGCGGGGGGACGGCCGTGGTCACGCTCGAGCCATGCGATCACATCGGTCGAAC
>JAYVBZ010000423.1:0-2698 GCA_043750215.1 Actinomycetota bacterium | reverse complement strand
GTGAGGAGCGTGGCTGCCTCCGCGTCCACCTCGGCTTGGAGGTCCCCGCCACACTCACGACGGTGCATCGTCCAGTGCTCGCCGTAGTCGTCCGATCCTGTCAGGCCGGCGGCCATCGCTGCGGCATCGATGGCCTCTTGAAACCGCTCGGGGAGCAGGGTTCGGGCCGAAGTGCCACCGTCTCCGCGGGCAACGACCTGCGCCGGGATATCACGCCAGGTGATAACGGTGAGTTCAGTCATGGTGCAGTGTCCTCCTCATGACGCGGCCTCATGACGCGGCCGCTCGCCGGGCCAGCACGAGTGCCTGCGCTGTTTCTGCCGCGACCGCGGCATCGCGGCAGTATGCGTCAGCCCCCACGGCTTTCCCGAACTCTTCGTTCAATGGTGCGCCGCCGACCAGCACGATGTACTTGTCGCGCAAGCCCTTCGCGGTGAGTTCGTCGATGACCACTTTCATGTACGGCATGGTTGTCGTCAGCAGCGCACTCATGCCCAGGATGTCTGGCTCGTGTTCGGCCAGCGCCTCCAAGAAGTTCTCGACTGGGTTGTTGATGCCGAGATTGATGACCTCGAACCCGGCGCCCTCTAGCATCATCGCCGTGAGGTTCTTGCCGATGTCGTGGATGTCGCCCTTCACGGTGCCGATGACGACCTTCCCGATACGTTGGACGCCCGTCTCCGCCAGCAGCGGACGGAGGATCTCCATCCCCGCCTTCATCGAGTTCGCGGCCAGGAGTACCTCCGGTACGAATAGGATCCCGTCGCGGAAGTCGATCCCGACGATCCGCATCCCTTCGACGAGTGCCTCGTTCAACACCTTGTCAGCCGGCCACCCGCGCGCCAGGAGGAGGTTGGTGCCGATGACGATCTCGGGCGCCAGCCCGTCGTAGAGGTCGTCGTGCATCTGGGACACCAGCTCGGGATCGGGTAGTGCCGAGAGGTCGATCTCTTGTTCACTCATCGTTGCCTCATGCTTTCAGTCGTTCGCTCTTGGGGTCCCACAGGGGTTCGCTGGACACGGTCGCGGCGTGTCGGATGCCGAAGTACTCGATCTCAACAGGTGTGCCCTGGTCTGCGAGCTCAACGGGGAGGTAGCCATAGGCGATCCCTGCCCCGATGCTGTAGCCGTAGGCTGCGCTCGTGACGTGGCCCGCCGCGCGTCCGCCCGACCAGATCGGCTCCTTGCCCATCACCACCGTCCGGGGGTCGTCGAACGTCATGCAGCACAATCGTTCCGCGGGACCGCCACTGTCGCGGATCCGCTCCAGGGCGGCCTTTCCCTGAAACTCCTTGTCCCACCGGACGGCGAAGCCCAGTCCCGCCTCCAGCGGATCGTGCTCGGTGTGGATGTCTTGGCCCCAGAGCCGGTAACCCTTCTCCAGCCGCAGCGAATCGAACGCGCCACCGCCCGCGGCGACCAAGCCGTGATCCGATCCGGCCTCCCACAACAGGTGCCACGCTCTATCGCCCATCGCGAACTGTCCGTACAACTCCCAGCCAAGTTCGCCGGCATAACTGATCCGTTGCGCCCACACAGGGTTCACCTCGCCGACGTTGAGGTAGCGCGCGGTCATGTAGGGGAACGCTTCGTTCGACACGTCCGCGTCGGTGACGGAAGAAAGGATGTCTCGCGCACGCGGTCCCCACAGCCCCAGCGCGAACAATGACCCGGTGCGTTCGGTGATGGTGACGTGCTGGCCATCGCGGATCTGCGCTCGGAGCCACGCCAGATCGTGTTGCCCGCTTCCACCACCCGTCACGATCCTGAAGAGATCCTCACCTTTGCGGATCACGGTGAGATCTAGTCGGATGCCGCCCTTGGGCGTTAGCGCAGCCGTGTACACGATCGAGCCCACCGGTCGGTCGATCCGATTCGCGAACACGCGCTCCAAGAAGGCGAGCGCATCTGAGCCCGTCACATCGAACTTCGCGAACGGGGTGATATCGAACAAACCCGCAGTCTCTCGAGTGGCCAGATGCTCGGCACCGACCTCGGGGGACCAACCACGCGCAGCCCATCCATCCCGACGCGCCCACTCGTGCGTCGTGCCGGCGACCAAGTCCCGATTCGAACGGAACCACTGCGGACGTTCCCAGCCCGCGCCCGTGAAGAACTCCGCGCCGAGCGCCTGATGACGCGAGTAGAACGGCGTGAGTCGCACCCCCCGCGGGTTCGAGCGCTGCTTGAAGGGATGGATGATGTCGTAGACCTCTCGATACTGCTGCTTCCCGCACTCGACCACATACGGAGCGGAGGTCTGGAACGGGTAGAAGCGGTTCGCGTCGGCTTCGGCCAAATCGTAGGAGGGTTCGCCCTGGACCATCCACTCGACCACTTGCCGGGCCATGCCCGCGGCATGCGTGACCCAGACGGCCTCACACACCCACACACCACGGACGGCCGCGCTCTCACCGACCACCGAACCGCCATCGGGGGTGAAGCTGAACATCCCGTTCAACGAACGCTCCGGGTCTGAAGGCCGCATCTTCCCTTCGAGCGCCGGGAACATCCGGGCGGTCTCCGCCTCGCACAGATCGAAGTCCCCGGGAGTCCAGGGCATGAGCGAAGGCATCGGCCCATCGCCCGGGCGCCTGAGCGCGGACTGCGGCGTGACGATAGGTTCGTGCCGGTAGTTGCCGACCCCGAAGTGGTCATCGCGTTGGCGGAAGTAGAGCGACATGTCCGGATGGCGTAT
>JAYVBZ010000422.1:0-3549 GCA_043750215.1 Actinomycetota bacterium | reverse complement strand
CCTCGATGCAGGCCCGCGTGGGCGGGGGACACATCGCATTCAGTATCCGTAAGCGTCAGCCCGTGGTCCGCCTGGATGCCTCGCGTGTCGGGTTCTACTACGACGACACGGTGAACGTGACCCGCGTGCGCGGCACCGTACGCAAGTGGCACCCCGTTCCCTCGGCCTCTGCGGGCGCTGACCCGAACTACTCGGTGACCATCCACCGCTATGACGGCCCCAAGCAGCCCGGCTCGGATGTGCAGGTCTATTCGATGTCAACCCAGATCATGTCCCCCACCGATTCCCTAGCCTTCGACTCCGGGGTGCTCGGAACGCCCAAACCGGCCGTCACTATCGAGTTCACCCGCGTCGGTAAAGGCCGTCACAAGACCGCCGTGGCGTGGAAGGTCTGGCTCCAAGACGTGACCGTGAACGGGGACGCCTACCAGGGCGGAAGGACGCCGGACGATACCTACATCGCATCCAACGCCGTCAAAGACATAGCCGCCCTCGCCGGGCTGTCCGCTACGGGTGTGGTGGCGACGACTCAGAACTGTCTCCCGCTCTGGCACCAGTCCGGCCCCTGGTCGGACACGCTCGATCATCTCGCCACAGTTTCTGGCGGGGTGAACGGCTATCGCTGGGCCGTCTGGGATCTGGTTGGGGGCCTGCCGGACGTGACGTTCGCTCCGTGGAACTCGGGGAATACGATCTGGACAACGAACGGCTTTACCTCCGCGGCCACGTCTATCTGCCAGCTCGATACGCTTCCCGGCGATCTCTACTCCAAAGTCATCGTGACCTTCCGCCGACCCCACTCCAAGAGATTGCATCGCGTCACCGCTCCGATCACGCCGAACCCGTTCGCCGGACTTGACGCTCCGCTTGCCGCTCGCCGCCGTGCCAAGCGCTATCACCTGGACGAGCCGCAGCGCGATAGCGTCCTTGCTTCCCAAGTGGCTATCAACCTCGCGGCGTTCTACTCCACCGAGCAATACGACGGCACCATCCAAGCGACCTACCTGAACAACGGGGGTTCGGATCGCTGGGCGGGCGAGGCACGGGCGGGGGATCGCATCGTGGTCTCGGACTTCCCCGGAGGAGCTAAGACGTTTCGCATCGTTTCGATGGAGGGCTCGAACGAAGGCCCGTGCACGTTGCATATCGGGTCCGTCCCCGGACGTTTCCATCAGATGGTCAAGCACCTTGAACACCAAGCCCGTGACCACGGCAACCGCAACTCGCACCACTAAGGGAGAGAGCCATGCCAGGTCCATACGTTGAGGATGCGAACGCTCAGTATCGGGGAGCAGGAACACTCGCGGATCGCAACGCGCTCCTGTTGCCAGTGGCCGGAGATAGTTTCGAGGTGATCGACCTGGACTCAAGCGAACACGCGGGCGTTACGACGCAGTACTACACCGGGTCGGCGTGGGAGTCTCGTCCGGGACGTGTGGTGCATACGTTCACGCTCTCGGGTGACGCGGTGGTGCAGACGTATCAGCCGCCGGACAGAGCCGAGGACAACTTCACCATCGAGCGCGTCACGGGGGACTTCGACATCGCCCCGACGGGACAGGCGATGATCATCGACATCCTCATCGGGACCACTTCCATCTTCACTTCGGCCGGAAACAGGCTGACCATCCCGGCATCGAATGACAACGGGTCCACGAATAACATCGACCTACCGGACGTGGGGCAGAACAACAAGATCCGCGTGAAGGTGGCGCAGATAGGCTCCATCGTCGCTGGCGGGAACGGAACCATCCGAGTTGTCGGACACAAGGACCCATGATGGCTGTCGTCCCCAGCGTAGTAGGTGCGAGCACCAAATCAGGCCACGTATCCCTTGAGGCGTGGCAAGTCCCGGCAGGTATCGCGGCGGGTGACGTGCTTGTGGCATTCACGAACGCTAACAACGGGGGCGGGTATGGCGCTATCACCCCTCCTGCAGGGTGGACCATGAACTCCTTCTTCACGACGACAGCGCGAGTTCACGCATACTCGAAGATCGCCGCAGGCTCAGAAGGGGGGAGCACGTTCACGAACGTCTCACAAGGTTCGACCGCCAGTTGGACGTCTTGCTGTATCGCGGTTCGTAACTCGGTTGGGTTCGTGGACACTGACATCGGACAAGGGTCCGGCACGACGCAATCTCCCGGCGTGGGTGGCACGGTCAGCTTCACATCGACACTGGGTAACTACCAGTCTTTCATCGACTCCCTACTGACAGAGGAACGCTACCTCGTGGTCGGCGGAGCGAACACATCCGACTACAACGCCTTCCCGGCGACGTACGGCAATCCCCTGGCGACTCACGCCGGTAGTCCCGAATCCGGCACGGTCGTCAACGAAGAGGGCACGAGTTACAACTGGCAACTCTTCAAGAAGGGAGATTCATACGTGCCCCTGAACTTCACGGTAGGGGTCGATATGGCAGGCATCGACGGATGGGGATCCCACATGGATCTAGCGGTCTTTGGTCCCGTAGCAGGTTCCGGCTGGGGAGTCCTCATAGTCTGACCTGCGCTTCCTTGCGCCCGAGCGCAATCTTTGCAGATGAGCGGTGCACCGAGCAGCTCCTCGATGGCGGGGGTTAGTCATGCTTGATACGAAGTATGGCCCGATCCACGCGGTGACAGGCCCGTGCCGGGACTCGTATCAGAACATCGTCCTGTGGCACGTCCCGAACTCTGGGCAGACGGTCAAGCTCCAGAAACCCGCTATGGATTCCTTCCGTGCGGCATCCCTCAAGTGCAAGGGCATTCCGCTGACGGGTTCCTGGCGCTCCTGTGCCTACCAAACCGAACTCTACGCCTCAGACTCCAACCGCTACGCCGCGCCGAACGGGACAGGGCATACGCGGGGCCTGTGCATCGACGTATCCACCGCGCTTCCCGCTCGCAAGCTCCGAGCCATCCACAAGGCGCTCACGGCCCATGACTGGCACCAGGCCAGAGCAGACGAGCCTTGGCACTGGTCGATGGGTGTGACCGTCTAGATGCTCGGGGTCGTGCAGCAGCACTGGAACATCGACACTGGCGTTGCCTACGTTGTGGGGTCCATCGTTCTCGTCGCGGGAGGAGCTATCGGCAAATGGTGGACCGATAGACACCATGACCGGCTCGCCTCCGTGATCGCGGAGCAATCAGCCGCCACGGCCCAAGCTACGGCGAGAGCGGCGAAGGATGCGGCAGACGGTATCGCGCAGCAGCTCATGCGCGAACTATCCACCCAGAACGGCCACACGATCGGGATGGGCATAGCCCGCTTGGAAGATGGTCAGTGGAAGCTCGGCAACCGCTTAGACCGGGTGGAAGTCATCGCTACCGAGACCCAGACCGCGCTGACCCAGCACGTCGATGACGTAGCGGTCCAGGCTGCGGACTACTTCGAGAACGTCAAGCCCGTGGTCGACCGGCTCCGGCTAGAACAAGCCGCCGAGGGGATAGGTGAGTGAACCTCCGTGGAGGAACGCCCCATCCTCGCGGTGACCTACGTAGATCATTCGATCACGTGGGACTCGGATGACTATGACCCGGCCGAGCCGTTTTCCCCCATCAT
>JAYVBZ010000421.1:0-2297 GCA_043750215.1 Actinomycetota bacterium | reverse complement strand
GTAGCTCATCCGCGCACGTCCCTGCGGCTGGAGAGGGAGGGGTTCTTGGCGGGCCTTCGCCGGGACGGCGTACGGGTGATCGAACCTCTGGGCTATCTCGCCTTCATCCAACTGCTTGCCCATGCCGCGGCCGTGCTGACCGACTCGGGGGGGGTCCAGGAGGAGACGACGGTCCTCGGGATCGCGTGCATCACCCTGCGCGACCGGACCGAGCGGCCGATCACGACCACCCAGGGCACGAACCGCGTGACCGGCCTGAACCTCGGCGCCGTGCTCGCCGCGGTGAACGACGCCCTGGCCGGTGGCGCGAAGGCCGGCCGGCCGCCTCTGTGGGACGGGCACACGGCCGAGCGCATCGTGGATGTCTTGCTCGGGACCTTGGAGTCTTCGTGACCATCCTGGGCCCGGGGGTTCGTCCGTATCTGGCAACGGTGGTCGTGACGGTCGCGCTGACCCCGGTGGTCGTCCTGCTGTTACGAAGGCTGCAGACCTTCGACCGCCCCACCCTGCGGTCCTCCCACGTTGCTCCCACACTGCGGGGCGGGGGGTTGGCCGTCCTTGCCGGCGTGCTGATCGGGTTGCTCGTGGCGGGAGATCAGATCCCCTTCCAGGCGCGCGCCTTCCTCGGCTTCACGGCCGTCGCGTTCGCCGTGCTCGGTCTGGTTGACGATCTTCGGGGACTCTCGCCATTCGTTCGGCTCGCAGGTCAGGTCGCGATCGGGCTGGGCTCTCTCCTGCTGATCCCGCCCGCGACGCACGGGCTGGTCGGTCCCTCTCTCTCCGCCATCGGTGTCGTGTGGTTGATCGCGTTCGTGAATGGGTTCAACTTCATGGATGGCATCAACGGCATCTCGACCGCGCAAGCCGCGATCGCCGGTATCGCCTGGTGGATCGCCGGTCGGGCGCAGGCCGTCCCGTCCGTAGAGATCGGCGCCGGGCTGATCGCCGCGGCTGCCATCGGGTTCGCCCCGTTCGGCTTCCCCCGCCCGCTGGTCTTCCTTGGGGACGTGGGGAGTTACTTCTTCGGCGCATGGCTCGCGCTCCTGGTCATCCTGGGCATCCGCGCGCGCCTGCCGGCGGAGGCCATGCTCTTCCCCCTCTCGTTGTATCTAGCGGACACCGGGACGACCATCATCCGACGGGTCCGCCGGGGGGAGCGGTGGTTCGAAGCCCATCGGGAACATGCCTACCAGCGCCTGGTCCGATCGGGGTGGAGCCATGCCCGCACCACGGGGGTGGTGGCGGTGTTCATCACGGCCCTCAGCGTGCTCGGGCTGGTCAGCCTCGCGCACTCCATGCCGTGGCGTGTCACGTGCGATGTCCTCGCCGTCATGCTGCTGGCCGGCTATCTGCGGCTGCCGACGCTGGTCGCCCAACGGCACGCACTTGAGAAGCCAACCCAGTAGGGATCGAGGATCATGTCGGATACCCGGGATTCGAGCCAACCAGAGGCGATGCGGATCCTGCTGGTTTCTCACTACTTCCCACCCGAGATCGGCGCACCGCAGACGCGTTTGAGCGAATCTGCCGCGGTGTGGGCGAAGGCGGGTCATGAGATCACGGTCCTGACCGGCATGCCGAACCACCCCACGGGCATCGTCCCGGCCGAGTACCGGGGAAAAGCCCGCCTTACGGAATGGAGCGACGGATACAAGGTGGTTCGTACGTGGCTGTTCGCCACGCCGAACGACGGAGTGCTGAAGAAGACCTTGGGCCACCTGTCGTTCATGTTCACCGGCGCCGTGCTCGGCCGCGGACCCACGGGACCCGCCGACGTGGTTCTGGTGTCGTCCCCCACATTCTTTTCGATCTTCGCTGCCTGGTTCCTGGCGCGAGTCAAACGCGCGCGATTCGTGGTCGAGGTGCGCGACCTTTGGCCGGCCATCTTCGTGCAGTTGGGAATCATCAAGAGCAGACCGGTTATCCGCGCCCTCGAGGCACTCGAACTCGCCGCCTACCGCGCGGCGGATCGCGTGGTCGTGGTCAGCGAGGGCTTCCGGACCGACATCGTGGGCCGCGGGATCCCCGAACAGAAGGTCCGCACGATCCGCAACGGGGTCGACCTCGACCGGTTCCGCCCGGGTTCGCAGAGAAGCTCCAAGACACGCGAGGATCTGGGAGCGGCCGCCGATGACGTACTGGTCCTTTACGTAGGAACGCACGGCGTTTCCCAGGGGCTCGACAAGATCGTCGCCGCGGCCACGCTGCTCGAAGACCAGCCGATCCACTTCAGCTTCGTCGGCGAAGGTGCCACGAAGGCGGCGATCGAACGTCTGGTCGCGTCCTCACATCTGCGG
>JAYVBZ010000420.1:0-1957 GCA_043750215.1 Actinomycetota bacterium | reverse complement strand
CCGCGGCGCTCCAGTTCCTTCAGGATGCGGGCAACGTTCTCGCGGCTCCCACCGCAAAGGCTGGCGAGGTCCGCCTGGGTGATGTCCGGCACCTGCGACCCATCGGGCGGCAGGGAGTCGAGGTCGGGCGTGACCATCTGTAGGAGCCGCTTCGCAACGCGGCCCTTGAGATCCAGGAACAGCAGATCGTCCACGAATGCATGGCTGGCCCGCACCTGACCAGCCAGTGCCCGGATGACCAGCTGGGACACGGCCGGCTCGGTAACCACAGCTCGAACGAACGCCTCCGCGGGTCCCACCCACACGTTCGAGTCGACGAGGGCGAGCACGCTGGCTGTCCGTGCCATCCCACCGAAGGGCCCGAGTTCGCCGACGAACTGTGGCTCGTCAACGGTGGCGTGGTACATCCGGGATCCGTTCGGCGAGCTGGAGCTCACCTCCAACCGCCCCGCCAGGAGGAAGAAGACATCTGGCGCCTCCTCGCCCTGATGGCAGAGGTAGGTGCTTTTCCGGTAGATCCGCAGATGCCCGGTCTGGATGAGGGCGCGGACCGGCCCGACCTTCGCTTCGGAGAAGGGTGGGCGCTTCCCCATCTCCACTTCGATGAGCTTGAGGTCCTTTTCGGGCATGCGCGAAGCCTAGTGGTTCGTGCCGAACGTCGCCGACGGGCTCGGGGCGCGCAGAAGGCCCGGCCTTCGGCCGGGCCTTCTGATCTGGTTCGTATCGTCTTACCTGGTGGCCTTGCGGGACACCTTGCGGGACACCTTGCGTGAGACCTTCTTGGAGACGCGCGCTGCGGCCTTGTCGGAGCCGGTCTCTGCGGGCTTGGTGTCGGGGTCCATCGGTGTGATGTTCCTCTTCGGCATGTCGTGTCCCTCCTCGTCCGGCCCGCGGATCCCCTCGAGATCTTCACGCGGTTCCGATAGCGATATCCTCCCCCGTCGACGGGGGAAGGGCTAGGACCTGTGCCGCATCCGCACCGTGATGTTCGTTCCGCCCGGCTCCGTGACGCGGGACCGTTCGCGGGTGTGCCGCACATCACAGGTCGAGTTCGGGCAGAGCGATCGGTGTGGGGCGCGGCTTACACGCGCCGCAGAACAGAGCGTCCTCTACGACGAGCGCTTTGGTTGACTCGTTCCCGCGGAACAGCTCGAGCACGAACGGTTTCGTTTTCGCGTGATCCTCACACACACCGCGTCCGCAGAATCGACACGTCCCCACTGCGGTCCTGCGACAGTGCCAGCAATCCATATCGCTCCCTCCGGATCCTCAATGGTCCCAGGTGGCAGGGTTCGCCGTTCGAAGCGAACCTTGCGCGAACGCCTCAGCGATGAGGGCGTCGAATCCCTCCCGGCTCAGCCGGAACGCGCGCATCGGCGTCCGGGCCGTAACGGTGGCCGACCGCGGTACGTCACGCAGCAGCGCGAGTTCGCCAGCGAATCCGCCAGCGGCGACCTCGCCGACCACCTTGCCCTGGACCAGCACGTCGGCTCGCCCGGAAGCTACGGCGTAGAACGCGTCCCCGACGGCACCTTGCTCGACCAGGTGCTCGCCGGCGGTGAAGGAGACCCAGCCGCCGTGGGAGAGGAGTTCGGACAGCCGCTCCGTTCCCAGATGCGCGAAGACTTGAAGATCCCGGAGTTCAGCCAGCGCCTGCAGGGTCGGGCCGAACGTCGGCGCAGCGATCGGGTCCGCCAGCAATCGATCGAACGTCCCCTTGTCCACAACGAACACCTCTCCCTCATCGACTGCGCGCACGGTCGCCTGGCGAAGGGAGTTCTGCAACAAGCCGATCTCCCCGAAGGATTCACCTGGTCCGAGGGTGGCCAGCAACTGGATGTCGCCGGTCTCCGGGTGTTCCGTCTCGACGTTGAACCTCCCTCGCCTGATGACATAGAACGCCGTGGCGCGATCCCCTTGTCTGGTAACGGCCTGACCCGCCAGGACGTCGCGGAGC
>JAYVBZ010000419.1:0-1587 GCA_043750215.1 Actinomycetota bacterium | reverse complement strand
CCCAGCTTCCGGCGGCGCGTCCATTCAAGACGAACGCCACCTTGGGGCGCTCTTGAACCGGGTCGCCCAGCCGGAACACCGTTCCCAATTCGAAGATAGCAACGACGTCAACACCGCGAGCACGGTTCCGCGCGGCTGCGTGGAGCAGACCCGGCGTCAGCCTCGTGCGCAGGAAGCCTTCTTCGGCTTGGAGCGGGTTAGCCACCACGACAGCGTCCGTATCCGCCGTGAGCGCCAGATCGGCCTCGGACGCGAACGACAAGAGGCTGACCTCACGCAGACCCGCCCGGACCAACGCCTCGCGCACACGCATCCTGAACGCGTACTCCGGCGGAACCCCACCGGCCTGCCCAGCTGAGGGAACGCTCGAGCCGACCCGATCGTATCCGCGGATCCGCGCGATCTCTTCGATGAGGTCAACCTCGCGTTCGATGTCGACCCGATAGCCGGGGACCTCCACCTCCAACTCAGCGTCGGTTCCGCGGTGGGCCATGTGCAGGCGGCCGAACACATCGCGGGCGTCGTCGGCGGAGATATCGTCGGCCAGAAGCATCGAGGACCTGGACGGCCGAACCGAGACCCACGACCTGGGCGCTACCGCGCCAGCGTCCGCGATCCCGCTGTCCACGGTCCCGCCCGCCCACTCGCTGATGAGAGCTCCGCAGCGGGTTGCGGCTCGCTCTACCCCTTCCCGGTCCACCCCCCGCTCGAACCGGTGGGACGCCTCGCTATGCAGCCCCAGACGACGGGCGGTTCTGAGGATCCCCTCACGGGTGAAGGTCGCACTTTCCAGCAGCACGTTCGTGGTGGAGGCCGAAACTTCCGACGTGCTGCCTCCCATGACGCCGGCGATGGCAACCGGTGACTCGGCGTCACAGATGAGGAGATCCTCGGCTTCCAGGAGACGCTCAACACCATCCAGTGTGGTCAAGCGCTCACCCGAAGCGGCGTGGCGGACCGAGATGGAGGGGCCGGCGAGGCGGTCCAGATCGAACCCGTGCAGCGGCTGGCCAAGTTCGAGCATCGTGTAGTTCGTTGCATCGACCACGTTGGATACCGGACGCATGCCGGCGGCGGTGAGACGAGCCTGCACCTTCAACGGCGTCGGGCGAGTGAGGTCCACCCCGCGGATAACGCGGGCAACGTAGCGTGGACAGGCATCGAGCGCCGAGATGGTGATCGTCACGACACCCGAGGTCTCCCCGTGATCGGGAGCATCGGCGTCGACAGGTCGCAGGGGGACGCCGGTAAGCACCGACACCTCTCTGGCGACGCCGAGGACGCTCAAGAAGTCAGGTCTGTTCGGCTCCACCTCGATGTCGAGAACCTCGTCGTCGAAGCCCACCGCGGTCTTGAAGTCGGCGCCAACGGCGAATCCCTCGTCGTTGAGGATCAAGATCCCGGTATGGACATCGGCGATGTTCAGCTCCCGCGAGGAGCAAAGCATGCCGTTAGACAACACTCCGCGGAGCTTCCTAGGCCCCAATGGTTCCGCCAGCACGGGAACCCGCGCACCCGGCTTCGCCCACGGAACCAGGTCCCCCGCCGCGAAGTTCCTCACACCGGCACAGACGATCTGCTCACCGG
>JAYVBZ010000418.1:0-3513 GCA_043750215.1 Actinomycetota bacterium | reverse complement strand
GAAGACCTGGCAGACTGGGATCCCGACGAGCGCCTCGGCGGCCCAGGCGCGTACCCGTTCACCCGCGGCGTCTACACGTCGATGTATCGGGGCCGGCTCTGGACGATGCGACAGTTCGCAGGGTTCGGAACGCCCGAGGAGACCAACCGCCGCTACCGGTTCCTGTTGGAGCGCGGTCAGACCGGTTTGTCGGTCGCGTTCGATATGCCGACCCTGATGGGCCTGGACTCCGATGATCCGCGATCGGAGGGAGAGGTGGGTCGCTGCGGCGTTGCGGTGGACTCCTTGGACGACATGCGGGCCTTGTTCGACGAGATCCCCCTCGGGGAGATCACGACGTCTATGACCATCAGCGGCCCGGCGACCGTGGCGTTCGCATTCTTCCTGGCCGCGGCCGAAGAGCAAGGCGTGGAGTGGGCTGGGTTAGGCGGCACGCTCCAGACGGACATCCTGAAGGAGTACATCGCGCAGAAGGAATGGATCTTCCCTCCCCGGCCGCATCTGCGGTTGATCGGTGACCTCATGGAGTTCTGCGCCGAACGCGCTCCCAAGTTCCACCCTGTGAGCGTGAGCGGCTATCACATCCGCGAGGCGGGGGCGACGGCGGCGCAGGAGCTCGCGTTCACCCTCGCCGACGGATTCGCCTACGTCGAACTCGGCTTGGAGCGAGGGCTGGACCTCAACCGGTTCGCCTCGGGGTTGAGCTTCTTCTTCAACTCTCACATCGACTTATTCGAGGAGTTGGCTAAATTCCGAGCCGCGCGCCGGATATGGGCCAGGTGGCTACGCGATCGCTATGGTGCCACCGACCCGGCAGCCCTGCGTCTGCGGTTCCACACGCAGACGGCGGGCGTCTCTAACACCGCGCAGCAACCGATGAACAACGTGGTTCGCACGGCTCTGGAAGCGTTGACCGCCGTGCTCGGAGGCACGCAGAGCCTGCACACGAATGCGCTGGACGAGGTCTTGGCGCTCCCGACGGAGGACGCCGCGAAGATCGCGCTCCGAACCCAACAGATCATCGCGCACGAAAGCGGCGTGGTTGATGTCGTGGACCCGCTCGGCGGCTCGTACTACCTGGAATCGATGACCGACCGGATCGAGGCTCAGGCCGAGGAGATGTTCGCCCATATCGATTCGATGGGTCACGGGTCCATGCTCGAGGGCGTGCTGGAAGGTATCGAACGCGGGTGGTTCCAGCAGGAGATCGCGGAGGCAGCCTTCTTGGAGCAGCGGCGGTATGAGTCGGGAGACTTGGTCAGAGTGGGGGTCGACGCTTTCGTCGATCCGGATGATCCCGGCGTGGACACCCTGGTGATCGGCGAGGAAGCGGAGGTTCTGCAGCGGGCTCGGATCTTGCGAACCAGAGCCGAGCGCGACGAGGACGGGGCGACGTCGGCTCTCACCGCGTTGACGGATGCGGCCGGGACCGACGCGAACCTCATGGATGCGCTGATCGAGTGCGCCAAGGCCCGATGCACGGAAGGGGAGATCGTGCGAGTGCTCGCCGAGGTGTTCGGGGACTACCGGGAGACACCCTGGTTCTGACCCCGGCTAGTTGCATACGCTCTTTATTGCACTCTGTTGCAGCAGCCGGGTAGGCTATCAGCCTCGCTCGGCCGGACCTGGCGGCCGAGATGTCGGGAAACTGATGGGGACTCGATGCGCCGATCCTTGATCACCTTGCTCCTGATGACGACCGTGGCCAGCGCATGTGGCTCGTCGGGCGCCGGGGGCAGCGCCGACGGAAAGCTGCAGGTAGCCGCCTCGGTCGCGCCCATCGTCGACATCGTCCGCAACGTGGCCGGCAACGCAGCCGATGTCCACGGGTTGATCCCTGAGGGAGTCGACTCGCATACGTTCGAACCGACTCCGGATACCGCCCGAACGCTGTCTGAGGCGGACATCGTTTTCCTCAATGGGCTCGATCTCGAGGACCCCACCCTGGCCCTGGCCCAGGCGAACAAGAAGGACGGCGCGGTCATCTACCTGCTCGGCCCCAACGCGATCGACCCCGGCCAGTACCTCTACGATTTCTCATTTCCCCGGGATGGTGGCCATCCGAATCCGCACCTCTGGATGGATGTGGCCAATGCCATCTCGTATACGAAACTTGTACAACAACAGCTCGACGAAGCGGACCCGGCCAACAAGGCCACCTACGATGCGAACGCGACGAGATACCTCGTCACGCTCGACACGCTGAACGGTGCGGTGCAGAAGGCTGTCGACACGATCCCTCGGGCCAACCGATCGCTACTCACCTACCACGACTCGTTCGCCTACTTCGCCGCGCACTACGGCATGACGGTTGTAGGTGCTATCCAACCGGTGGACTTCGCTGAGCCGAGTGCCCAAGAGGTGGCGGCGCTGATCGATCAGATCAGGGCGCAGCATATCCCGGCGATCTTCGGCTCGGAGGTGTTCCCGAGTCCGGTGCTGGCGCAGATCGCCGCGGATACGGGCGCGAGGTACGAAGCGTCGCTGCGCGACGACGACCTGCCCGGGCCCCCGGGGGACCCGCAGCATTCGTACGTGGGCCTGATGATCTACGACGTGCGAACCATCGTGACGGACCTTGGCGGAGACCCCTCGGCGCTTGCCACCGTTACCTACGCGAACACCTACGATTAGCCGATGCACCACCCGGTCCTGGAACTGCGCGGCGTCTCGTTCACCTATGGGGATGGCGTCGTGCTGCGAGACGTCGATCTCGTCATCCCCGAGGGAGCGTTCTGCGGCATCGTCGGCCCCAGCGGCGCAGGGAAGTCGACCCTCCTGCGCTTGATGGACGGTTCGTTGAAGCCGAGCGTCGGGAGCATCACGCGCGGGACCGGTCCGGATGGCGCGCGGCTCCGATTAGGCGTGGTCCCGCAGCTCGAGGCCATCGACTGGAACTTCCCCATCACGGTGGAGCAGGTAGTGATGCTCGGTACGGCGGGAGATGGGCGCTGGCTGCCCTGGTCTACAGCGTCGATGCGCCGGCGAGCCGCCGATCTGCTGGAACAGCTCGGGATCGGCGAGCTGGCCCATCGTCACATCAGGGCGCTCTCAGGTGGACAGCAGCAGCGCGCGTTCATCGCACGTGCGCTGATCCGCAACCCCGACCTCCTCGTCCTGGACGAACCGACGAGCGGCGTCGACGTCCGCACACGCCACGACATCCTTCACCTGCTCCACGAACTGAACCATCAGGGCATCTCGATCGTGATGACCACCCACGACCTCAATGCCGTGGCCGCGCACCTGCCCAGCCTGGTCTGCGTGAACGGACGGATCCTCGCCCAGGGCACACCTCTGGAGGTGCTTCGTCCCGAAGTGCTCCGCGAGCTGTACGGCGCGGAGATGATCGTGGTGCAACGCGAGGGCATGTTGCTGGTGGGCGACGCATTCAGTGCGACCGTGGATGCGCACGATCCGGGGACGCACGTATCGGCCATGCCAGCTGCGCACTTCGGCCGGCCGGCACCGCCGCACGCGCACGGTCCCGGCGCCGATCACGCGCACGACACC
>JAYVBZ010000417.1:0-2690 GCA_043750215.1 Actinomycetota bacterium | reverse complement strand
CACGTCGCGACAACTCCGCTACTGGGATGAGATCGGACTGGTCGAACCTTCGGTGCAAGGCACGGGGGGGCGCCCGGGCATCCCCCGGCTCTACTCGTTCCGGGACCTGGTCGCCCTTCGGGTCGTGAAGTCCCTGCTGGATGGGGGTATGTCGCTGCAGCGGGTCCGCCGCTCGTGGGAATTCCTCAACAAGAAGGCCGGGTTGGACAAACATCTGTCCGAAGTGAAACTGGTCACCGATGGTCAGAGCATCTTCAAGATCTGTCGGCACGATGGGGAGGTCATGGACGCGCTGAAAGACGGGCAGATGGCCTTCTTCGTCGCGATCGATGACATCGCGACCGGCGTTCAGACCAACGTGGCGCAGTTCGAGGAGGATCGCGAGAAGTTCGTGCGGGCGCTGCGGGAAGCCGCGACCCACACGGCGACCGGCAGCTAGGTTCGGGCTGGTAGGTACGCGCCGAACAGGCGTTGCCGCCAGGTCCTGGTCCCGCGGAGCGCGGTCAGGGCCTGCCGTGCGGCCATGTCGGCCTCGTGACCGAGTTCAGGCGCGGGGTCTCGGGGGCCATAGGCGGCCGCCCCCGCGAGCCCGGTCAGTCGTTCCATGCAGAGTCCGTTAGCTCCCAGCCCCGCCCCAACGCGAGCGCCATACTCCCGCATGGTTTCCCCTGGTGGGCGCGGGTATCCAAGCGCGGCCGCCTGATCGGTGAAGCCGCGATACGTCGCAAGGATATGACCGCGCACTCCCAGACCCGAGTGGTGGCGACGGACCGCGCGGATCAGCCGGCGCCAGAACGGCATCCCGAGCAACACGATCAACATGGCCAGCATCCCCGCCCTGGCGAACGGCACCCATACCCGAGGCCCCGTCGGGCGAGATCCCGATGCTGCTCCGGAAAGCGGTCCGGCCCTGCTCCCTTTCTGCCCGCCGGGGCCTCCATCAGGAAGGCCCGGCTTGCCCGGACCCCGGCCCGAGCCGTGCGCCGAACCACACTTGGATCCCGCGCACGGGGCGGCGGGCTGGGAGTAGACGGCGGCGAGCGGGTTGCTGCGGCCGGGGGTGGGTTCGAAGGCGAGCCACCCGTAGGTCGGGAACAGCACCTCGACCCACGCGTGGTAGTCGCCTGTGGTCACCACCCTCGTGTTGGTGCCGGGCGCGAAGGTGCCGGGCGTGAAGCCAACAGCCACGCGGGCAGGGATACCCATCGTCCGAAGCATCACTGCCATGGAGCTCGCGAACTGCTGGCAGAATCCGCGTTTCGTGACCGTGAGGAAGTCGCTCATGGACAGCGCGTCGTCTCGGGGGGCGACATCCGTGTCGTAGGTGAACGAACGAAGGTGGTCCTGGATGGCGACGATCTTCCGGTAATCGTTCGGCTCTCCCTTTGTCCACGCCGTGGCGAGAGCCGCGATCGAAGCAGGAAGGTCGTTCGGGAGCTCGGTATAGCGGACGTCCTGCCCCCGTCGAGGGAACACGATCTGACTCAGTTGATCCGGCGTGGGCTGGACCGCGGAGGTCGTGACGCTATACCCAGTGCCGGTTCGCAAGGGTCCGTCGGCGGAGAGCGAGAGGCTGCTCACGTCGTAACGCAGGGTGGCGTCCGACGTGACGAGAGTCGGGGGATAGGCCGCCGGCAGCCACTGCGAACCGAGTTCGTGGGTCATGGTGAATCGCTGGTCGAACGGCTGACCGACCACGACGCTGGGGCTCAATCCCGGGGCTGCGATCGAGACCTGGGGCTGGATCTCTACCTGATCCTGAGAGGGTTCGGGCCGCCACGTTGTGCCGTCGAAGGAGTCCAACGCCACTGTGCGCCAGTACGCGGCTACAGGTGACTGCACCCGGAAGAGCTCGACCGGGGTGCTTCGGTTCAGCTGCGCCCCGATGGAAACCAGCGGATCGAGACCGCCCCCCGAGGGGGTTGAGAGGTCGATAACGGCCTTCGAGCCGAACCCGGGTAGCGCGATGGGGGCGAGCACGGCCGCGGCTACACAGGCCAGGCCCATCCGGCGTGCGCCGCGGCCCATAGACGCACTCCGCCCGCGAGGAGCAGACGTAGCACCTCCCCACACCGGCCCCCAGCCCCGCACCCTGCGGAGTCCGTCGGAGAACACCAGGAATAGCCCCCCGATCAGGAAGAAGATGCCGTACTGGGGCTTCACCACCTCCTCGAGCACCGTGTCGCCAAAGGCGAGGAGCGAGATCGGTGGTAGGAGTGCCAAGAGGGGGCTACCGGTTCGCACCGCGAGAGCGTGCATCGAGAAGACGGCCGCCCACACCGCCGCTACCCCCGCCAGCATGAGAGGGGCCAGGGGCTGGGTAGGGGCGATCTGGATCTTCGCCTCTCGTCCGATCTGCCCGGCAGCGGCCACCGCGAGGTGGAAGGTGTGCATGGTCGGAAGTCCGAACCACGCGCTGTCGGGGAACACCACGACGGCGACGGCGACGGCGCACGCGGCGGCGCTGACGACGGTCGCGAGGATCAAGCTTCGTCGTTCGAACGCGACAGCGACTCCGGCCGATGCCCACGCGACCGCCAGGAGCTTCCACGTTGGCCCGTGCCCCACGAACACGCGCGAGAAAGCCAGCGCCGTCGCGGTCGCGACGGCGAACACGGCCGTTGCACCGATCAGACGGTGCGGGCGAGTCGGTGTTCGCTCGGGGTGTGCCATCGATCCCTCAGAGGCAT
>JAYVBZ010000416.1:0-3819 GCA_043750215.1 Actinomycetota bacterium | reverse complement strand
TCCAAGACCGGCAACCCGGTGACGGGCGGATGGTGGCTCTACGCCATCCGGGCCGACGACGCCTCGCACAACTGGCTGCCCGACTATCCGAAGATGGGTATCTGGCCGGATGGCCTCTACATGTCTGCGAACATGTTCGATTGCAGTTCCAATTGCAGCAGCGCCCCTTACAAGGGCGTGCGGGTGTACGCCTTCAACCGGACGGCTCTGGAGGCCGGGCAGGCCCTTCAGGAGGTCTTCTCGGACCCAGGCTCGACGTATTTCTCGATGCTGCCCAGCAACCTCCGCGGCTCGGCGCCGCCCGTCGGCAGCCCCAACTACTTCATCTCGGAGTCCGAAACGGTGTTCGGGTTCGAGGTCTTCAAATTCCACGTCGACTGGGTGACTCCCGCCTCGAGCACCTTCACCGGTCCCACGGCGGTCTCGCAGACGAGTTACACGTTGGCCGGCGGCAGTACCGTCCCTCAGCCCGGTACCACGACGCTGCTTGACTCGCTCGAGGACCGCCTCATGATGCAGGCCCAGTACAGGAACATCTCGGGCACCGAGTCCCTGTGGGTGTCTCACACGGTGGGGCCCGCACCCACGGGTGTCCAGTGGGCGCAGATCAACGTAACCGGGGGGACGGTCGTGACGACGCCCGTCCAACAGCAGATCTGGCGCAACGTGAACAGCGACGGGGTGTCGCGCTGGATGCCGAGCCTGGCCGTCGATCGCCTCGGCGACATGGCGATCGGCTACAGCGCGTCCTCGAGCACCGTCTTCCCGTCGATCAACTACGCGGGACGACTGGCCGGCGATCCGCTCAACAACCTCAGCCAGGGCGAGGCCACGATGTTCGCGGGAACCGGATCGCAAGTGTTCAACTGCGGCAGCGCCGCGTGTCACCGATGGGGCGACTACACGTCCATGAGCGTCGACCCGGTCGATGACTGCACCTTCTGGTACGTCGGCGAGTACTACGTCACGACGGGGAGCAACGACTGGCAGACCCGGATCGGGTCGTTCAAGTTCCCCGGGTGCACGGCGGCCGGTGGCTCGGCCGACCTTTCGATCACGAACACCGACGTACCCGATCCGGTCACAGCGGACTCGCCCGTCACCTACACCCTGCACGTGACCAACGGCGGGGCGGCGAATGCCACGAACGTCGTGGTCACCGACACGCTTCCGGCCAACGTCATCTTCGGTTCCGCCAGCGCGAGCCAGGGTTCGTGCAGCGGGACCACGACGGTGACGTGCAACCTGGGAGGGATCGCCAACGGGGCGAGTGCCAACG
Source organism: Actinomycetota bacterium (assembly GCA_043750215.1). Lineage (GTDB taxonomy): Bacteria > Actinomycetota > UBA4738 > UBA4738 > HRBIN12 > JANXVR01. Next base: position 2,540 of record JAYVBZ010000416.1, on the reverse strand, counting down.
TGACGATCAGTGTCACTCCGATCGCGCCGGGGACGATCTCGAACACCGCATCCGTGTCGGCGACCGAAGCCGATCCGAATACCGCGAACAACTCGGCGCCTCAGTCCACGACCGTGAAGTCGCAGGCCAAGACGAAATACGTGGCGGTCACAGACTCCGGCATCAACCCTTCCAGCCTGGCCGTGGCGCAGGGAACGACCGTGCAGTGGAACTTCTTCGGTCCCAGCTCGAGCAGCGTGATCGACACCACCGGTATGGGGCTGTTCAGCTCTGGGTCCCAGGCACCGGTTTCCTACTTCCGGTTCACCTACATCGGGGCGGGCCAGTATGGGATGGCGGACGCACTGCATCACACCGGCACGATCAAGGTGGCCTTGAAGGCGGCGCCCGCATCGGGGACGGTGTCGACCCCATTCACCGTCACGTGGTCCTCGACGACCGCTCCCGCCGGGTTCGTCTTCGACGTGCAGATCCTGAGGCCCGGCACGAGTACATGGGCGAACTGGCTGACCGGGCAGACCGCGAGGAGCGGCGTGTTCACGCCCGATGCCGGGATCGGGACCTACCAGTTCCGCGCACTGGTGCGGAAGATCGCCGGAGGGGCGGCGGCGAACTCGCTCGTGAAGAAGATCACGGTCAACTGAGGGAGCCCAGGCTCCAGACGATTGAACGCCCGCCTCGGGCGCGGGAGAGTTCCCGCGCCCGAGGCGTAGCCGGCTGATGGCGACCTAGGTCTGGCGGTTCACCCAGATATCACCGTGAAGCTGGCCGGAGTCTCCTTCACCCATGATGGCGACGGTCTTGCCGGCTGAGTTGATGGCGACCGCGTCGTAGTCGCCGTAGGGCAACCCGAACCCAGCCGCGGTCTTGTACGTTGCGCCGGCTGTGGCGTCCGACACCTTCGCGTCAGCCGTCCACGTGAGGCCGCCATCGGTCGAGCCGCGCTGCCACACGTTCCAGCCTCCGCCGCGTGCGTCCATCCACGTCACCGTGAACTGACCGTTGCCTTTGCCTGCCGCCGCGACCGAGGTTGCGTCAGCGCCGCCGGCCGAGGTCGTGAGCTCAGCCCGGGCCCCCCATGTGGCGCCGGAGTCCGTCGAGCGACGAACGTAGACGTGTCCGTTGGCCCCGATCGCCAGTGAGCCGCTGTAGACGAGCAACAGCGTGCCGTTCGCATCGGAAGCGACGGTCGTCACCGACGAGGTGGCATAGGTGGCTCCCGTGTTGAGCGTGTCGGGAACGGTCCGCGTCCACGACGTCCCGCCGTTCGTCGTCCGGAACACGGCGATCGGGATCGGCCCTGCCTGGCCCGTCACGTTGCCGGACTCGGGATACTCCGATCCGACCATCACAGCCGTGCCGTTTGGAAGGACGGTGCCGCCGTTGGAGAAGTAGTACATGCCGGTCTCGTTCGTGACCTGCAACGGAGTCGACCACGTCGAACCAGCGTTGTGCGAGTTCACGGCATAGAGGTTCCCGCGGGACGTCCACATGATGTAGACGTCGGTACCACTCGCACTGGTCGCGATCCATGGCTTGTCGGCCCACGTGCCGCCCGAAACTTGGATCGGCGCGGTGAACGTCACCCCGTGGTCGGTCGACTTCGAGAACATGATGTGGTTGCCTTGCATATACGTGGCGTAGACGGCGCCCGAGGCCGTCGTCGCAAGGACGATGTCGTATTGACCCTGGTTACTCGTGAAGAGCTTCCTCACGGTGCCCCAAGTGCTGCCGCCGTCGGCCGAGACCCGGATCGCGATGTAGATCTTGTTACCGGCGTACTGCATCCATCCCGCGTAGACGTAGGGCGCCGATGGATCGGCTGCGATGGACGGCTCCCAGCCGTCGCCCGTAGCGGGGTTCGAGAGCTTCGCCTCGCCCAGCCATCCCGCCGTTGCCGCCGAGGCGGCGGATCCGGTCAGGACGACGGCGGTGACGATGGCGATGAAGGCCGCGAGGACCCGCCGCCGGCGCACCGTCGCTCCGGTCCTCGCTCGGTCCTGCACTAGCGAACGGTCCATGCCGCTGCCCCCTTCATTCCGGAGACCTTCCAGTTCCGGATGCGCGAGGCTAGCCACAGCCCCGACCGCCGGTCAAACTGCGTCATGCCCGTCGGTCATGAAGTCCTGACTGCGAGTCAGCCGGTAGCTCAGCGACCTTGATGGCTGGGTGGCCTATGCTCGGGCACGTTAGGACTCTGGCGGTTCACAGACGAGGGAGGGTCACCATGGCCGAGACGGTCACGATCGGATCGCAGTCGTATCTGAAACGGAGCCCGCTGGGTGTGCTGGGACTGTCGATCATCACCCTGGGGATCTACTTCTTCGTCTGGTACTACAAGATCAACGACGAGTTACAACGATTCGAGCAGGACGACACCATGAGCCCGACGCGGTCCCTCATGGCCATGATCTTCGGGTGGATCATCATCGTGCCGCCGTTCATCGCCATGTACAACACCGCCAAACATGTCCGCTCCGCCGAGGGGCGCGCAGCTGTCCAACAACAACTCGAGCCTGCGCTGGTACTCGTGATCATGT
>JAYVBZ010000415.1:0-1842 GCA_043750215.1 Actinomycetota bacterium | reverse complement strand
CCTGTCGCGGCGTTGGGTACGTGAGGTCACCGCGAGTTCTAACAAGAAGACGAGCGCGCCGTTGAACCCCAGGAGCAGCCCGTAGACCTTGTTCGAGTAGCCGAGCGCGCGGATCTGCAGGGCGAACGTGGTGGCATTCTGCATGTAGATGGCGGCGATCAGGAAGATCGCCACGAGGAACAGCACGAAGCCGCGATCCGCGCGGATGAACGTGAGTGCGCCGCCACCGGCCGCGCGGTCCTCGTGCTTCGTGCTGCGCATGCCGTGGGGTAGCGCCACCAGCGCGATAACCCCGAACGACGCCGATGTGAACGCATCGGCCCAGAAGAGCAGCCGGAACGAATGGTCGGCGAGCGCGCCGCCCAGCGCGAGTCCGATGGCCCAGCCAAGGTTGATCGCCATCCGCTGGAGCGTGAACGAGGCCACCCGGTGTTCGCTGTCTACGACGTCTGCCAGGAGCGCAGAGGCCGCAGGTCGGTAGATCTCTGCCATGAGGCCGAGGAGTCCGACCACGCCAAGGATGGCCGGCAAACCGTTGACCTGCGGCAACAGCACCGTAAGACCCGCACCGGCGAACATCGAGAAGGCGATGGTGTTCCGCCGTCCCAACCGGTCGGCCAGCGTGCCGCCGAAGCCTTGCGAGGCGATCGCGCCCATGCCGTACGCCGCGATCCCCAACCCGGCTTGCGGCGCCGAGTACCCGCGAGCCGTGAGATAGAGCGTGAGGAACGGCAGTACGAAGGTGCCCAATCGGTTCACGAATGCGCCGAGGAAGAGGGTCCACGCCGTAGGGGGCATCGCCCGCATGCTGTCGCGCAACGCGGGCACCGCGGTGCCGTCGGTCTTCATCGCGTGTCGCCTGGGTGGCGGCGGATCCTGCCGCGCTCGGTTGGGGTCTGGGACATATGACCCATGCTATCGGGGAGCGCCCGTCGGCCCGTGGAACACCGGTCAGGGGCCGAGGTGGTAGCCGAGCCGCCTGGGCATCCGGGCTACGAAGTTCACCAGCGGGTTCGGCGTGCGGCCATCATCTTCGGCTTCATCCTTGCGGACCATCGCGGCTTGGGTGATCGCTGCGCCGGGCGAGAGGAACGGCTCCGGCGGGAACCTCTTCGGTTCGATGCCCACCAACGGGAGGCGAGTGAACTCGTCGTCCTCGCCGACGGCGAGGCCCGAAAGGATCTTCCCCGCAAGGTGACTGGGGCCGACACCCCCGCCGGTGAAGCCCAGCCCGAAGTGGACGTTCGCGGCGGGACCCATCGAACCGAAGAACGGCAGGTGCAGGCCGGTGACGTCGATGGGGCCGCCCCACGCGCAGTCGAGTTCGACGTCTCGGAACTCAGGGAACATGCGGTGGAGGTCACGGATGAGCGCGGCGACCGATCCATCGTCATAGCGCATGCGCGGGCCCAGGCCGGTGCCCATCCCCGTCCGAGCGCTGGCCGCGCCGAACGCGATCCGGCCGTCGTTCGTGGTGCGGAGGTATCGCAGGGCCGTTCGGAAGTCGTAGATCCCTTCACCACCGGTCCAACCGATGGCTTCGAGCTTCTCGGGGGCCGGCTGCGTGAGGACGATGTAGGTGCCGCGCGGCATGATCGTTCGGCGGAAGCGTTTCCACTGCGCGGCCCACGCGTTGAGCGCGATCACCGCCGCCCCCGCGCGGATCGAGCCGCCCGGCGTCTCCGCGATCGCCGGGCTTGCCGTCCCGAACCTCCTCACGGGCGAACCTTCGTAGACGCGGACTCCTGCTTCCAACAAGACGCGCCGGAGCGCGCGCGCAAGGCGCGCCGGTTGGATGGTCGCCTGACGGCGCGCGATCATCCCCGCGCGGAAGATCGGCGA
>JAYVBZ010000414.1:0-3135 GCA_043750215.1 Actinomycetota bacterium | reverse complement strand
GGAGACCCGGCGGGGACGGGTATGGGCGGGCCCGGCTACCAGTTCGACGACGAGGTGCCGTTCGACGGGCCGCGGTTCGACAAGCCCGGTCTCCTGGCTATGGCCAACGCCGGGCCTGGGACTAACGGCTCGCAGTTCTTCGTGACGGTCACGGCGACCCCTCACCTGAGCGGGAAGCACACGATCTTCGGCGAGGTCACCGGGGGTTACGACGTGGTCGAGGCGATATCCAAGACGGCGACCGGCGCTCAGGATCGCCCCTCCGAAGACGTGGTGATCGAACGGATCGACATCACGGAGTAGCGGGCGCAGTAGCAGGCCCCGGCTCCGGCCGGTCTACTCGGTAGACCAAGTGCCGCCACTGCAGGGCGGCGTTGTGCAGCGTTTCCTTCCATACCGTCATGCCGATCCGTTCGGCGACACCACAGGACGCCGCGTTCTCGGGGCGAACCAGCGCGATGAGGTGGTCCACGTCGACTCGAGCGAAGGCCCAGTCCCGGCAGGCGGCGGCGGCCTCGGTGGCGATGCCCTCGCGCGCCCTCGAAGGCGTCACGGACCAGCCGATCTCCAACTCATCGACCTCGTCGACCAACTGGTGATGGAGCCCCACGTTGCCCAGGAACTGGCCGGTCGCCTGGTCCTGGACCGCTAGGAGCGAGTAGCCGAAGCGGTCCCCGTGATCAAGACACCGCTGGATCCAGGCCCGAGTCTCTTCCATGGAAAACGGGTGAGGGTAGAACTGCATATGGTCGGGATCGGACTGGATGGCGTTGAGCGCCTCCAGGTCGGAGAAGTCGCGCGCGAAGGGGCGCAACCGGAGCCTCGCCGTCTCCAGCACCAGGGGTTCCATCCGAGGCATGGTTGCAGGTGACCGGCGGGTGTGGCCACGGCGGCTCCAGGACTGGCGCGACGGGGACCTGCCGTGCCATACTCCCGCCCTACCTTGAACCGCCATTCAGCTTCCCGGCAGGCGGGGCTTCAGGTGGAGGGGACCCGCCGCCGGGACGACGTGAAAGGGGGGCCACCCTTATGGGCCAACTCGTGACCTCGATCCCCACGCTGCAACCCGGTGAGCGCCTCCTCTGCGGCCCCGGCCCGTCGAACGTCAACCCGAAGGTTCTGGAGGCGATGCAGGCGCCGATGAACGGCCACCTGGATCCCGACTTCTGGGACATCCTCCTGGACCTGACCGCGGGGCTGAAGGCGCTGTGGAGGAACCCCGACGGCTTGTCCCTGTGCTTCAGCGCCAGCGGGACCTCGGGGATGGAAGCCGGGATCACCAACTTGGTGGAGCCAGGTGACAAAGTGATCGCGATCCACGCCGGGTTCTTCGGAGCCCGCCTGGCGGACATGGCCCGGCGCCACGAAGCCGACCTGGTCGAGGTCACCGCGCCCCTGGGCCAGATCCCGTCGCTGGAGGACGTGGAGGCGGCGCTGCGCGCCAACCCCGACACGAAGCTGGTCGCCGTGGTGCACGCGGAAACCTCGACCGGTGTTCGCTACCCGCTGCCGGAGCTCTCGGCATTGGTGAAGGAGGTCGCACCCGACGCGCTTCTCATGCTCGACGCCGTGACGTCGCTTGGTGGCGAGCGGGTCGAGGCGGCCGAGTGGGGCATCGACTACGGCTACTCCTGTTCGCAGAAGTCGCTGGGGTGCCCGCCTGGACTCTCCCCGTTCACCATCTCCCCGCGCGCGCTCGAGGTGCAGAAGGCGAAGAAGCACCCGGCCCCCTACACCTACGACATCGGGGAATTGGCGCGGTATTGGGTCGAGCGACCCATCACGTATCACCACACCATGCCGATCCTTCAGTACTACGCGCTCTACGAAGGGATCCGCCTGGGACTCGAAGAAGGGCTCGAGAACAGGTGGGCTCGTCACCAAGATGCTGGCGAGTACTTCCAGGGGCAGATGCGAGATCGTGGCTACACGTTCCTTTCGGACCCCGATCACCAGCTCTGGGAACTCTCGGCCATCAACGTTCCGGAAGGCGTGGACGGCAAGGAGATCCAGAGCAAGATCCTGCGCCAGTTCAACATCGAGGTTGGCGGAGGGCTGGGCCCGACCGCCCCGCCGATCTGGCGTGTGGGTCTCATGGGCGTGAACGCCAACCGAGAGACCGCCGATCGAGTCCTCGCGGCGTTCGACGCCGTGCTTCCCCGGTAGCTTGTAGGTTCCGACCCCGGCGTAAGGACCCAACTTGACCGATAAGACACGACCACATCGCAGCGAACTCGCCGTCCCCGGCACGAACGTTCGCGCCATGGAAAAGGCCCCGACCTTAGGCGCCGACATCGTGTTCCTGGACCTAGAGGATGCCGTCGCACCCGACGACAAGGAGCAGGCGCGTACCAACGTCATCGACGCCCTCTTGTCGCAGGATTGGTCGAGGACGGCCGTCAGCGTCCGCGTGAACGGTCTGGACACCCACTGGTGCTACCGCGATGTGGTCGACGTGGTGGAGCAGACGGGACAGGTCTTGGACACGGTCTTGATCCCGAAGGTCGGCTCGCCTTCGGACGTGGAGTTCGTCGCGACGTTGTTGGATCAGATCGAGCAGCGCAACGGATGGCACGCCGGCCGCATCGGCATCCACATCTTGATCGAGACCGCGAAAGGCATGGCCAACGTCGAAGCCATCTCGCGCGCCCGGCCGGATCGACTGGAGGCGATGGTGTTCGGCGTCGCCGACTACGCCGCGAGCGTGCAAGCCCGCACCACGAACATCGGCGGTGCGAACCCGGACTACTCGGTGCTCACCGACGCGAACGCGTCCGGGACCCGCGAGATCCACTGGGGCGACCAGTGGCACTTCGGGATCAGCCGGATGGTCGCTGCGTGCCGGGCGGAAGGACTCCGCCCGATCGACGGCCCGTTCGGTGACTTCAACGACTCGGAGGGATACCGGAGCGCAGGGCGACGAGCCGCCGCACTCGGCTGTGAAGGCAAATGGGCCATCCACCCCAGCCAGGTCGCCCTTGCGAACGAGGTCTTCACCCCGAGTGAGGCCGAGGTGGCTCGGGCTCGACGGATCCTGGAGGCGATGGAACAGGGAGCGAAAGAAGGGAAGGGCGCGGTCAGCTTGGACGGGCGGCTCATCGACGCCGCCAGCATCCGGATGGCCCAGAATCTGGT
>JAYVBZ010000413.1:0-8844 GCA_043750215.1 Actinomycetota bacterium | reverse complement strand
CAGGCCGACCAGCAGGAGCGCCAGCGGGAAGCTGCCGTGGAGATTGGCCCAGACCACAGCAAGAGCGGGGATCACCGCCAGCCGCCACGGATGGACCCGTCTGGAGGCCAACATCCAGAGGGTCATGGTGAACAGCGGCACCGCGAAGATCTGGGGCCGGATGTTTAGGTTGGGCATCGCCAGAAGGAATCCGCCCACGCTCAGAACCACCGCCGTCCGCACACGGGCGTGCTGCCAACGGCACGCCAGGTACAGCGTGCCCACCCCGATCGAGACCATCAGACTCCGGACGGCGAAGATCGTTGGCCACCCACCGACTTTCCACGCACCCGCGAACACCACTTGGGAGAGCCACTGCTGGTCGAACCACGGCTGCCCTGTCGCCCCGAAGCTGTACGTGTCAACGCGGGGAACGACGTGTGTTGACAGGATGTGCAACCCAGCGCGGATGTGGTACGCCAAATCGATCGTCGCTGTGGGCATGACCAAGGCAACGAGTGCGGGCAGGACCAGCGCGATCAGCACCCATGTTCGGTCTAGCCCGGCCGCTGGAGCAGGGGACCCTTCCCGGGTTCGAGACGACCCGAGGCCGATGGTCGAGTAACCCTCCGCCGTTCGGCCAGATCTCTCCACATCGCTTCCCACGCGCCCATGCTACGGGTACTATCCGAACGTTATTTGGGCACGTCGCCTGAGGCGTGTGTACGTACGTAGGATTACGTAGCCACTATCAGGGAAAAATGTACTATCAGCGGCATTGATCGCCCTCTAACCTTAGGGGGCGGAGCATCATCCGCTCGAGCCTGATCGGTTCGGTGGAACGGGCATTACGGAAGGGGTGACAGATGTTTCTCCGTATCTACACGGGGGCACAGACCTGGTGGGCAGACCTGAAGGGTCGCGCTCAAGAGGAGAGCGGCGCCACGGCGGTGGAGTACGCGCTCATGGTGGCGCTGATTGCGGCCGTTATCATCGTGGCGGTGACTTTCCTCGGGACCAGCGCCAGAGACCAGTTCCAGACTGTTGGCAATTCAATAGCCGGCTCCTAGCTCCACTGCTCGAGCGGTCCTCACCGGCCGCTCAGGTCCTCTCCTAGATTCCCGGGGGGGACGTGAAAGGCCGGTGGAACTCACGAGTCCCGCGGAGGTGAAACGCGCAGATGAGGGTCCCAACGAAACTCCGACACGAAGGCGGTGCCGCCGCGGTCGAATTCGCCATCATCGCGCCGCTGTTGTTCATGCTCATCTTCGGCATGTTGCAGTACGGGCTCGCGTTCTTCCAGGTTCAGAACCTTCGCTCGGCGGCTCGGGAGGGTGCTCGTGTCGCGGCCGTCCGCGGGACCCCCGCGGATGTCAGTTTGGCCATCTCAGACGCGTCCACCGGTTCCTTGTCGTATCCCGCCAACGGCACCTGGGCCTATAGCCAACCGGTTACGTGCGCCGATGCCACCTCGGGGAATCCCGTCACTCTCACGCTCACGACGCTCCCAACAGCGGTCCGGGCCTCGTTCGTGATCAACGTCCCGTTCTTGCCACCTATCACGTTGACGCCAACCATCAGTGGGTCGTTCCGATGCGAGTGATGGGGGTCCGCATCCGGAGTCGTGTCGTGAAGGGCGATGAGAGCGGCGCGACGTTGGTGATCGTTGCCCTCCTGCTGGTCGCTTTGCTGGGGATGGTGGTGCTCGTCCTGGATGTGGGTGGACTCCTGGTCAAGCGCCGGTACATGGTTCAGGCGGCGGATGCGGCAGCCCTCGCGGCGGCGGAGTCGTGCGCGGTGGCACCGGGGACGGTCCTAGGAAACGGACAGCCTGCCGGTGACCCCAAGACCGAGGCCCTGACGTACTCACGGAGCCAGGGGCAGAACCCGGATGCGACAGTGGTGCCAGGCGCTGGCGCCGACTCCTACGGGATAGTCGCGGCATCGACGGTCGGTTGCCAAACATCGTCCAAGGGACATGTCACGGTTTCGTACACGACTCAGCAGTCGCTCTTCTTCGCCGGGATCTTTGGGTACGGGCCAAGCGGCAGCGTCGGCGCGAGGGCAACGGCCACCTGGGGCCCGCTCGGGTCGGGGAATGCCGTGCCGATCGTTCTCGAGTTGGGTCAGCTCCAGGGCCCGTGTAATATCCCGGACCCGTTGGCGATCAACAAGCCGTGTGCCTTCTGGTACAACAACAACGATTTCGGAAACGCGACGTGGGGGTTCATGAACCTGGACAAGTGGAACGTGTTGCCGGGTGATCACTGTAGCAACGCGGGTTCCAGTAGCCGTTCGGGCTGGATCGCGACCGGCTACCCCGATCCGCTCCCCCTCAACGGCACCCCGCCGGGAACCGCTCCCACCTACGTCTGCAACGACAGGGGCCACAGTTCTCGCGACTGGAAGGACCTTGCCGCCGAGGAGGGCCACATCAAGCTATTCCCGGTGAACGATTGCGCGGGACAACTCCCCCCCTGCCCTGCCACCCCGGACAAGTACGACATCGTCGGCTTCACTTCGCTCCTGGTCGAACATGTCTATATGGGGAATGATCCCCTGGCGATCGGGTCGTTCGGTGCCCTTGGCACATGCGCCCTCACGCTGCCGACCCTCAACAACGGCACGACGACCCTGACGAGCATCTTGAGCACGACGCCCAACACGAAGGGGTGTCCGACCACAGCGCCGCCGGTGAGCGGGATAACAAACGTGACGGTGTCCTACCCCAAGCCGAAGACAGCGGTTACGTGCGGGACCACCGCCCCCTGCCTGTACAACACGTCCACGGGTGTTCTCACCTGGAGTGGTGGTACGAAGGCCAACGCCTCGATCACGTTCAAATGGGCGTTCTCCGACACGGCGGGTGCCTGCGGAACGCGTCCCTCTGACCCGAACGCGATCTGTCTGGTGACCGTCTACAAGGGCTTCGTCACCAGTAGCGGGATCATCGGCGGCACGGACTTCGGTGCGCGAACGATTCGCTTGTGCGAACTGCCACCAGAGGTAACGGTTTCCACTTGTCCGAACTAGGCAGCAACTGAAGGTTTCGAAAGGAGCACTGGGATGAGGTCACGCGGTCTGGTTGTTGGCATCGCGTTGGTTCTAGCCATCGTGGCTGCCGCAGCGGTGATCCTCTACACGAACAAGGTGAAGGAGGACGCTGCCGCGGGTGGGACGCAGGTGCAGGTCCTCGTGTCCACACAGGATATCCCTGCCAACACGGCCCTGAACACGTTGAATGCCGACGTCTTCAAGACCGTGTCTGTGCCTACCGCCGTAGAGGTGGCCGGCGCAGTTACCAGCGTTGGACAGTTGGCGGATCAGATCACCACCGGCCTCATCCTGGCCAACGAGCAGATCCCCGCTTCGCGTCTGTCTGGCGGTTCGACCGAGGGCGTGAGCAGCATCGGTGTGACCAAGGGGAACGTGGCGATCACGGTCGAGCTCCCCGGGCCCCAGGCCGGTGACGGCGTGATCCACGCGGGCGATCACGTGACTGTCTATGCAACCTACGCGGACGCGACGATCGCTTCAGGTGCGGGTCTGAAGTCGGTTCTCCAGGGCAAGCCTCTACCCCCCAACGCCACCTCCGTATCCGTGCCGGTCCCCGCATTCACGGCCGCGCTGATCCCCAACGTCAAGGTGCTCCGGGTCCAGAACCCGACCCCCGATGCCAACGGCCAGCTCACCCCGGCCACAGTGATCATCCTCACGTTGGACCTGACGCCTCAGGACGCGCAGAACCTGGTGTTCGCGCAGGAGAACGCGTCCGTGTGGGTCGGTCTGCTGGCACCCGGTGACCCCGGAACCCAGCTCCCGCCCTCGCTCCTACCGATCGAGTTCTTGCTGAAGGCCAAGGGCATCGCGTGACTGACGCCAGCGTCGTCGCCGTCGGGACGCCGCAGTCCTTCCGCCAGTCGATCGCGCGGGCTCTAGAGGTAGAGCCGGACGAGATCGGGTGGGTGCAGTCGGCCACGGCCGCCGAGGAACTGCTGATCACGGGGTATTCCTCGATCGACGTGTTGGTGCTCTCGCCCGAGGTCAAAGAGCCGGACGCTCTGGGCCTGGCTGAGTTCGTCGGACGTCAGGCCCCGGGGACGGCCATCGTGCTGGTGCGCGATCACACGTGGAACGGCCTCCTGCCGGCCGCTATGCGTGCCGGGATCCGCGATGTCGTCGATATGACCCAGGGCTCCGAGGAACTCCGCGACGCGGTCGAGCGCGCCATCGTATGGGCATCGAACCTTCGCTCCATGACCAACGCTGCCGCTGGTCCCGACGGACTCACGACCAGCAGAGGACGTGTCATCTCCGTGTTCTCCTCGAAAGGCGGGACCGGCAAGACGTTCCTTGCAGCGAACCTGGCGACCTCCCTGGCCGACATGACCGGTCAGGACACGGCGGTGGTGGACCTGGATATCGACATGGGCGATGTCTTCACGTACTTCGGTCGGGAGCCTGCGGCCACCATCCAGGACCTGATGGAGCTGGGCGAGGGAGCCGATCACGAGGCCATCCGCCGGGTCGGCGTGCAGTTGGGCGACCACCTGTGGGCGTTCGGCGCCCCACCTGACCCCGCCGCCGAAGCGCCGGCGGGCGAAGCGGTTGGGAAGTTCCTTCGGGCCATCCGTTCGGATTTCCAGTACATCGTGGTGGATGCGTCGGTGGACTATTCCGACTCCGCGCTGGTGTGCTTCGATCTTTCCGACACGATCTGTCTGGTCACCGGCTTGGATGTCGTTGGTGTCAAGCACCTGTCTAAGGCCCTTGACACCCTGCTGACCATCGGCCTGCCGCGCGAGCGGTTCCGCGTGGTCCTTAATCGCGCCGATTCTAAGGTTGGGTTGGACGCAGGGGACGTCGAGCGAGTCATGAAGATCCAGGTCGATGCCATGATCCCGTCCAGCCGGCTGGTGCCAACGTCATTGAACAAGGGCCGGCCGGTGGTGCTGGATGAACCCACATCCGACGTGGCCGCGTCCGTTCGATCGTTGGCTAGCAAGTTCACCGGCACGCTGGAGTTCGCAGAACCGCAAGTGATCCCGACCGAGAAACGCAAGAGATTCCGTTTGTTCTCCCGTTCCTAGGAGGTAGACCTTTATGTCGTCACTCTCAGACCGGCTAGGAAAGGCGCAGCAACGAGATCGCATCTCTGAGGTTCGGATGCGGGTGCAGGAGCGATTGGTCGAGGTCCTGGGCCCTCGGCTCTACGATTCGACACTCTCGGACACCGAGCTTGAAGGCCTGGTCCACCAGCGCTTACGCGAACTGCTGGATGAAGAGGAGAGCCCGCTCTCGGCGCAAGAGAAGCTGCTTATCGTCCGCCAGGTCGGTGACGCCGTGTTGGGGTTGGGGCCGCTGGAGCCCTACGTTCGCGACCCGGATGTCACAGAGATCATGGTGAACAGCTGGGACACCATCTACGTGGAACGTGCGGGAAAGCTCTACTGGACCGGTACGAAGTTCCACGATGAAGGGCAGCTGCGACGGACCATCGACAAGATCGTCGGGAAGGTTGGCCGGCGCGTAGACGAAGCCAGCCCCTACGTGGACGCGCGGCTGGCCGATGGGTCCCGTGTGAACGCGGTGATCCCGCCGCTGGCCATCGACGGGCCCTGCCTGACCATCCGGAAGTTCGCGGCCGATCCATATCAAGCCGATGACCTGGTCGAGTTCGGCACGATGACATCGAAGGTGTCCGAGTTCCTGGAGGCGTGTGTCCGCGGCCGGATCAACATCATGGTCTCGGGCGGTACCGGCGCCGGAAAGACATCCACCCTGAACGTGCTGTCATCGTTCATCCCCGACGACGAGCGGATCGTGACAGTCGAGGACGCCGCCGAGCTGAAGCTGCAGCAGCCCCACGTGGTGCGGCTGGAATCCCGCCCGCCGAACATCGAAGGCAAAGGGCAGGTCACCATCCGCGACCTGGTCCGGAACTGCCTGCGTATGCGGCCCGATCGCATCGTCGTCGGTGAGGTTCGAGGCGGCGAGGCTCTGGACATGCTTCAGGCCATGAACACCGGCCACGATGGCTCCATCAGCACGATCCACTCCAACTCCCCACGCGACTCGCTCGCGCGGCTGGAGACCATCACGATGATGGCAGGGATGGAGATCTCCTCCAAAGCTATCCGTGAACAGGTCGCCTCCGCCATCCAGCTGATCGTTCACCAGCAGCGACTCAAGGACGGCACCCGCCGGTTCACCCACGTCACGGAGCTGGCCGGGATGGAAGGGGAGGTCATCACCCTGCAGGACATCTTCCTCTTCGACTTCAAGGAAGGCATCGATGACCACGGGCGGTTCAAGGGCCGCCTGAAGTCCACGGGTCTGCGGCCGAAGTTCCTGGACAAGCTGCTAGAACAAGGCATCAACGTCGACGCGGATCTCTTCGCGCTGGAGAAGATGGGCCCAGCGTGATCGCCGATTCCTTCCTGTCATCCTCAGCGTTCCAGGTCGTGATCGCAGGGCTGGTCCTTGTGACAGCCTTCGCCATCAGCTGGCTCCTGTTCGGCACGGCGATGCGGGCGAAGCAGGACAAGGCGTTGGCCGCCCGGATGGCGACCATCACGGGCACCCCGCAAGCAGGCGCGGCCGGTACCGACAAGACGGCGGGCGGGTGGATCCCGGCGGGCGTGGCCTCGTTCGGGGCAAGGTTCGCGCGGTCGGGTGGGTTCAGTGATCGACTGGACAAGGAGCTGGAGGCGGCCGGCGTCACCATGCGAGCCGGAGAGTTCGTCGTGACATCCGTGATCGCGGCGGTGGTGGGCGCGGTGCTTGGCGCGGCGCTGCTCCAGAGCCTCATCTTGGCCCTTGTTGTCGCGGGGATCGCAGGGGCTGCGCCAACGGTAGCCCTGCGGCGTTCACTCAAGAAGCGTGATGAGAAGCTCCGCGAGCAGCTGCCCGATGTCCTGACCATCATGGCAAGCTCGCTTCGAGCCGGACACAGCTTCCTCCAGGCCCTGGACACCGTGGCGAAGGAGATCAATCAACCTGCGGCCGGCGAGTTCCAGCGGGTGGTGTCCGAGGTTCGCCTGGGGCGACCGACAGAGGACGCCTTGAGTGCCTTGGCCGAACGCGTGGGCAGCCCCGACTTCCGGTGGGCTGTCATGGCCGTGAACATCCAACGAGAGGTTGGCGGTAACCTGGCCGAGATCTTGGACACGGTGGCAGACACGCTCCGCGAGCGCGCAACCATGCGCCGGCAGGTCCGCGTACTCACTGCCGAGGGCCGGCTCTCCGCATGGGTGTTGGGGCTCATGCCGTTCGGTATCGCGCTCTATATGTTCGCCGTGAACCCGGACTACATCGGACTGTTGTTCAGCACGAAGATCGGCCTGGTCATGCTCGTCGTGGCAGGCTGCCTCCTCGTCGTCGGAGTGTTCTGGATGAAGAAGGTCGTGGACATCGATGTCTGAGACCGTATTCTTGGTGGTCGCCGTGGTCGGCGTGATCGGCGCGGTGTTCTTGGCGGGCGTTGCGCTGGATCCCTCGGGAGGCGACAAGACGCGCGCGATGAAGCTCCTCCAAGCGCAGGTCGGTGGCCAAGCCATCCCCGACATGCGCGAACAGAGCCTGCAGCAGAGCTTCGGCAAGCGGGTGCTTCTGCCGATCGTTGCCGGGGCCGCGCGGGTAGCCAGACGAGTGACCCCCATCGACTCCCGTCAGCGGATCGAGAAGAAGCTGCTGCTGGCCGGTGGACCGGCAGGGTGGGACGCCGAGCGGGTGACGGCATTCAAGGTCATCGGTGCGGTCGGGGGCCTGATCCTGGGCTTCTTCGCAGCCAGCCTCATGCACCTCAGCGGATTCCTGGTGTTCGTCGTTGCCGGACTCTTGACCTTCGCGGGGTTCGTCTTGCCGGACTCGATCCTGGGGCGGCAGGTTGAGGAGCGACAGAGGGAGATCCTCAAGACGCTTTCAGACACGCTGGACCTGCTGACGATCAGCGTCGAGGCGGGCCTTTCCCTCAACGCCGCCATCGCCCAGGTGGTCCAGAACGTGCCCGGGGTGCTCTCGTCCGAATTCGCCCGGATGTTGCAGGAGATCCAGCTGGGGGTGCCTCGTTCGGATGCCTTCCGCCACCTGGCCGAACGAACCGACGTCGAAGAACTCAACGCCTTCGCGTTGGCGATGGTCCAGGCCGATGTGTTCGGAGTGTCGATCGCGAGCGTCCTTCGGACCCAGGCGCAGCAGCTCAGGATCAAGCGGCGGCAGACGGCGGAGGCCAAGGCGCAGCAGACCCCGGTGAAGATCGTGTTCCCGCTGATCCTCTGCGTGATGCCTGCCCTCTTCATCGTGATCATCGGGCCAGGGGTCATCCGGATCACGCAGAATCTGTTCCAGTAGTTGGGACCGATCCTTTGGCCTAGGGCCGTTGGCGAGGGGGATTAGATCGTAAGTTATGCCCCTTCGCCGGTGGCGCCAGGCCTAGCTGAACGAGTAGGGTCTCGAGGGGCGGGACGTCGGACGGCCTTCACCGAAGAGCCGGATCACTCGCAGGGAGCGATAGATGCGGGGACGCGTAGACGATGCGACTATCACGGGTGCTGCGCGTGCCCTGCGGATCGCCTCGCCTTCCTTGCGCGATAGCGCGACCCCTTCCGCCAGAGCCGACTACCGGCGGCTCTACCGGGCGGTTGCGGTCAGCGACACGCTGTCGATCGTCCTGGCCATGGCGTGTGCCTACTGGGTTCGATTCGGACTGCGGATCCCGGAGGGCGATTTCCTGCTGGTCCTGCCAGGGGCGCCGTTCGCCGTCGTGGGTGTCTTCGCGGCGTTCCACCTCTATGAGGCTCATCGCTTCACTCCCGCCGAGGAGTTCCGCCGGATCATCCTGGCCGTGTCACTGGCCCTCACGGG
>JAYVBZ010000412.1:0-5910 GCA_043750215.1 Actinomycetota bacterium | reverse complement strand
GGTGGGCGCAGGGGTCACTACCTGATCATCCGATGGACGTCATCAAAGGGGTGCTCACGTTCCGCTACGCCACGAATCCTGGCGGCGCGTTCAGCCTGGGGGGTAGGGCACCGCTGCTGTTCGCCGGCGCGACGCTCATCATCTGTGGAGCGATCGTAGTGACGAGCCTTCGCCACACCCGTATCCTGCCCGCGGTCGCGGTCGGCTTGGTCCTGGGTGGCGGCATGGGGAACCTCACGGACCGCCTGTTGCGCGGACCCCATCTCACCGGAAGGGTCGTGGATTTCGTGGACTTCCACATCTGGCCTATCTTCAACGTCGCTGACGCCGCGATCGTGGTGGGCGCGGTGCTCCTCGGGCTCACCGCCTGGCGGCGCGATCGGCCCGCGTCCCAGGAGGTAACGGGTGGAGCCTGAGGTGTTCGTCGGAGAGCCGGGGCGCCTGGATGCGGTGCTCGCTCGGCTGACCGGGGCGGCGCGCGCGGATATCCAGCGAGCGATCGTAGCGGGAGACGTCACGGTGAACGGTGCGGCGAAGCAGAAGTCGTTCCAGCTTGAGGGTGGCGAGCGACTCGAGGTACGTCTAGGCCACTCAGAGGGATTGGAGCCCGAACCCGGCGGCGTACCCATCCGCTGGCAGGACGACGACCTCATGGTCATCTCTAAGCCCGCAGGCCTGGTGACCCACCCGACCGAGAACCACCGAACCGGAACGCTCGTGAACCGGCTGTTGGGGATGGATATCCCTCTTTCCACCATCGGGGGGCCGCTTCGACCGGGGATCGTCCATCGTCTTGATGCCGGGACGTCCGGCCTGATGCTCGTCGCGCTCACAGATCGCGTCCACCTTGCGATCCAGACGATGATGCGGAGCCACTTGGTCCGACGTCGCTATCTGGCGCTCGTCCGCGGTCACGTCGAGAACGAACAGTTCGCGGTCGACGCACCGCTGGGTCGCAAGGCCGACAGGGTGGTCATCGACCACACCGAAGGCCGCGATGCAGAGACGGGATTCGAGGTGCGGGAACGGTTCCCCAACGCAACACTTCTGGATGCGACGCCGAAGACCGGCCGCACCCACCAGATCCGCGTGCACCTGCGGGCCATCGGCCACCCGATCCTCGGGGACCGGGCCTACGGGGGAATGGGGGATGATGCCAAGCGGCTCGGCCTGACCCGCCCATTCCTTCATTCGTGGCAGCTCGCGTTCGAGCATCCGCTCACCGGTGACACCATCCATCTAGAAGAGCCGCTTCCCGACGATCTGGCGGCTGCGCTGGTCTTGCTCCGAGACGGTGCCCCCGACCTGCAACCTTGACGCCCCCCGGACCCCGGCGTACCGTGAGGCTCCCTGTGAATCACACGGATGTAGTTCTCCACAGCCGCGGGGGCCGCTGGGGAAAAGGCTGTGGGAACCACCTCGGTAGGAGGTCTGACCAGCGCAGATGAGCAGCGACCAGAACTTCGTTCACCTCCATGTCCATTCGGAATACTCGCTCCTGGATGGCGCTGCGCGGATCGACGCGCCGGTGGCCAATCCCAGCGCTCCCACGCTCTTCACCGAGGCTGCGCGCCTGGGCATGCCCGCGCTGGCGGTCACCGACCACGGCTCCATGTTCGGCGCCCTTCGCTTCTTCGAGGCAGGGCGGGAACGTGGAGTGAAGCCGATCATCGGCGTCGAGGCCTACGTCGCCCCGGGGTCGCGGTTCGACCGGAACCTGGGGGAGAGCGAGGAGAAGTACTACCACGTCACGTTGCTCGCCCAGAACGTGGCCGGTTATCGCAACCTGCTCAAGCTCGTCTCGGCGGGGCATCTCGAGGGCTTCTATCACAAGCCGCGGATGGACAAGGCCCTGATGGCCGAACACGCCGAGGGGATCATCTGCCTGTCGGGATGCCTCTCCTCGGAGGTCGCCACCCACCTGAAGAACGGGGCGGACGAACGGGCCCGCGCCGCCGCCTCGGACTATCGAGATATCTTCGGGGCGGACAACTACTTCATGGAACTGCAGGATCATGGCCTGAGCGATCAGTTGCGGATCCTTCCCGGTCAGGTGGCGCTGGCGCGAGAGCTCGGCATCCCGCTCGTAGCCACCAACGACCTCCACTACACGCTTCGCCAAGACGCCAAGCCCCACGATGTCTTGCTCTGCATCCAGCAGCAGAAACTGCAGACCGACCCCAAGCGCCTGAAGTTCGATTCCGATGAGTTCTACTTGAAGAGCGCTCAGGAGATGCGCCAGGTCTTCCGCGAGTACCCGGAGAGTTGCGACAACACGCTCGCCATCGCCGAGAGGTGCGAGCTGGACCTGGTGTACGGCTCGCGTGCGCCTGCGGATCAGCGCTACCACCTGCCGGAGTTCGAAACGCCGGAGGGGTTGGAACGCGACGCCTACCTGCGGCAACTGGTACAGGACGGTGCACTCGGACGCTACGACACGGTCACCCCCGAGATCCAAGAACGCATCGACCACGAGCTGGGCGTCATCACGTCGATGGGCTTCGGTGGCTACTTCCTGATCGTCTGGGACCTCATCCGTCACGCGAGAGAGCAGGGGATCCGCGTCGGACCGGGAAGGGGTTCGGCTGCAGGGTCGGTCGTGTCGTACTGCCTTCGCATCACGGACCTGGATCCGCTCAAGTACGGCCTGATCTTCGAGCGATTCCTCAATCCGGAGCGGATCTCCATGCCCGATATCGACATGGACTTCGATGAGCGTCGACGAGACGAGGTGATCCGCTACGCGACCCAGAAGTACGGGGCGGACCACGTCGCGCAGATCGTCACGTTCCAGACCATCAAGGGCAAGCAGGGCATCCGCGACGCAGCCCGAGTGCTTGGCTACCCTCCGGTGGTGGGGGACCGGCTCTGCAAGATGTATCCACCGGCAGTGATGGGGCGCGACTATCCCATCGAGGATGCGCTGAAGCTCTCACCCGACCTAGCTGCCGCCTACGAGAAGGAAACCGAAGCCAAGGAGATCATCGAAACTGCGAAAGCACTGGAGGGCCTGCGCCGAGAGGATTCGGTCCACGCTGCCGGCGTGGTCATCGGTGACAAGCCACTCGTGAACTACCTCCCCCTGAAACTGTCGAAGGATTCGCGCGATGACTCCAAGCGTGTCGTCACCCAGTTCGATATGCACGGTGTAGAGGCTCTTGGTCTGCTGAAGATGGACTTCCTTGGCCTTCGGAACCTGAGCGTCATCGAGGACACGCTGCGGCATCTGCGCCATAAGGGTGTCGAACTGGATATCGATCACGTGGCCCTCGACGATCCGCAGACCTACGCGATGTTGCAGCGCGCCGAGACGACCGGGGTGTTCCAGATGGAGTCGGCAGGGATGCGCCAGTTGATCAAGGTCCTTGAGCCGGACCGATTCGAAGATCTCATGGCGCTGGTTGCTCTCTACCGTCCCGGACCGTTGAACAGTGGGCTTCACACCGAGTACGCCGAGCGCAAGCACGGACGGCGGAAGGTCACGTACCCGCACGATGACCTCGAGCCGTTCCTGAAGACCACCTACGGCGTGATGATCTACCAAGAACAGGTCATGCAGGTCGCCGTGCAGATCGCCGGTTTCTCCATGGGCGAGGCCGACATCTTGCGCAAAGCCATGGGGAAGAAGGATCTTCGCATGCTCATGCCGTTCAAGGAGAGGTTCGTCGCCGGCGCGGAAGAGCGCGGCTACACGAAGCGACTCGCCGACGACATGTTCGAGATGATCGTGCCCTTCGCCGACTACGGGTTCAACGCCTCGCACGCGTGTGCGTACGGGCTTCTTGCGTATCAGACCGCATACCTCATGTCGCACCACCCCGTCGAGTACATGTCGGCTGTGCTCACCTCCGTGAAGGACGACAAGGACCGCAAGCCGTACTACCTCTACGCATGCCGCGGCATGGATATCCACGTGCTTCCACCGGACGTGAACGGATCCGAACTGGACTTCGCGCCGGCCCCGGGCGATGAACCGGCGATCCGCTACGGACTCTCCGCGATACGCAACGTCGGAGAGGGGGCGGTTCTGCAGGTACTCGAAGCCCGTGCCTCGAAAGGTGCGTTCACCTCGTTCGCGGATTTCTGCCGGAAGGTGGAGCCCGGTGTGCTCACGAAACGAGTGTTGGAGTCGCTGGTCCTGGCCGGGGCATTCGATTCGCTGGGATATGCCAGGCGGCCATTGTTCGAGAATCAGGACAAGGTATCGGGACCCATCGGATCCGAACGCAAAGCCGAGGCTGCGGGCCAGTTCTCGTTGTTCGGTGGCGCCGGTGAGGGTGATGCGGCCCAGATCGACGAGTCGGTCCTGATGGGTGAGGAGTTCGACAAGCGGACATTGCTGCGTTGGGAGAAGGAGATGCTGGGGCAGTTCGTGACGGACCACCCGCTGCTCGGGGTGAAGGATGCGCTCGCGGCGCAGTGCTCCCGCGAGATCGCCGATCTTGCGTCGCTGGGCGACGGCGACCTGGTGATGGTGGGCGGCATCATCGGCGCCGTCGCGCGCAAGTACACGAAACGCGGCGAGGCATACGCACAGTTCCGGCTGGAAGGTCTGGCGGGCGGCGTCGAGGTCATCGCGTTCCCCAGTGTCTACGAAGCGGTTCCCGGACTCATCGAGATGGACCGCATCGTGCTGGTTGCAGGCCGGATCGATCTGCGCGGCCGCGAGTTGCAGATCCGCGCCACGGAAGTGAAAGAGCCGAAGCTCCTCGGCGACGCCGGGCCCGCTCCCGTCCAGGCGTCGCTCGTGGTGGATCTGCCGATCGCCGCGTGCACGCCTGTCGTGTTGCAGAGGCTGCGCGATCTCCTGGATGCGCACGCAGGGGATGCACCCGTCCACGTCCGCGTGGTGGGTTCGGACGGCTCCATCACGCCGATGAAGGTCGGTTCCGCCCGTGTTGACGCGGGCCCCTCTCTGGTCGCCGAACTCGGTTCGCTCCTTGGAGGAGACGCCGCTCGGGTCGAACGCATCGCGGACTCCTCTGCCGCATTCGCCAGTTAGTGCATTCGAGGAACTGGTCCGGTCGCGGTGGATCGGCGGCGACGATGCTTCACCCCGCTAGGCTGGCGCCATGTTCCAAGTGATCCCCGCGATCGACGTCTCGAACGGGCGGCTGGCGGTCTACACCGCTGAAGGTCCCGCGCCCGTCTCGTCGTTCGGGGGCGATCCCCTGGCGGCCGCACTGGCATATGTGGCGGCGGGCGCCGCCTGGATCCACGTCGTAGACATGGATCTCGCGTTCGGCGGGGAGCCGGCCAGCGTCTCGGTTGTGGAATCCGTGGCGGCGCTCGGCGTTCGGGTGCAGGCGAGCGGTGGTGTTCGCGACGCACGATCGGTCGATCGGCTGTTGGCAGCGGGCGCTTCGCGTGTGGTCCTGGGTTCGGCTGCGTTCGCGGATGAAGACGGGGTGGCATCGCTCATCGCGACGCACGGCACGCGCCTGGTGCTGGGGATCGAGGTGGAAGATGGGCGTGTCCGATCGCGGGGCGTGGACCCCGTGGACCTGGAGCTGGTGGAGACGCTGGGATGGCTTGCGGCCGTTGGCGCGGCGCGGTTCTTGGTGACGTCCGTCACCCTGGTGGGTGGGCTCCAGGGTCCGGACGTGGCGCTGGTGAAGCGCCTGGTTCGGTCGGGCCTGCCGGTGTTGGCTGCCGGTGGCATCGCGGCGGCCGAAGACCTGGAGGCGGTGCGTCGAGCCGGGGCTGGCGGCGCGGTGGTGGGACGTGCGGCATTGGAGGGAGCTCTCGACCTGGCCGGGGTGCTCGCGAAGTACGCGTCCTAGCGCGGAGCACCGCAGCGTGACGCCGATAGAATCCAGCCTCCCATGGGGTTCCTCACCGACATCACCACAACCATCCGCGATCAACTGGTCGAGCAGCCGCTGGACGTGGCTACCTTGCGCGTCGAGG
>JAYVBZ010000411.1:0-4134 GCA_043750215.1 Actinomycetota bacterium | reverse complement strand
CGCCGACGTCTTCGAGGATGCCCTCACTGCGGAGCGCCTCCACCGCCGTGATGATGTCCACAGGCTCGCCCCGGCCGTAGAGACCTCGAAGGGTTCCGTAGATCCGGCCGTTCGCGCTGCGGTAGAAGTCTTCCGGCTGCAGTATCTCGACCACGTCGGCGATGGCATCGGCCGACAGCATCATGGCGCCCAGGACCGATTCCTCCGCCTCGACGTTCTGCGGCGGGACCCGGTGGTCGCGACGAACCTGGATATCCTCGACCGTTCGCGCCACGATCACCCCCTCGCCCCGAACTGCAGCACTAACCTCTGGACGCTACGCCGTCCCCCACCCGACCCACAGCGGGAAAACCCTGTGGATTGCACAACCGCAGGTGGCGCGGCGAGATTTCTTGGCACTCCGGGCTTGACCTGGGTGTTCACTGTGGGGATAACCATGGGGACAAGTGTGAATCACAGGTCTGACATTCATGTCCGAGGTCTGGTGTAGGTGCGGGGAGTTTGCTCAACGCTCCGACATATCGCAGGCTGGCTGTATGCAACCCGAGCCGGAGCCGTGCTGCTTCGATAAGTGGGCAACGGGGAACGCGAGGCGGGCTCGCCGTAAAGAGATCGCCGCGGGAGTCACGCGGGACCTGCTCGAGGCTCTTGGATCATCACGCCTGGAGGGCAGAACGGTGCTCGACCTCGGGTGTGGGACGGGCGATCTGGCCCTGGCAGCGCTGGCCCGAGGTGCCACGAGGGCCACAGGCGTCGATCTGGGCCCCGGGGCGATCGAGGAGGCGCGAGCCCTCGCCAGCGAGCGCCTGGTCTCGGACCGATCGATGTTCACGGTGGGAGACGCTGCCACGGTGCACCTGGACCCACACGATGTTGTCTTCCTCAATCGCGTCTTGTGTTGCTACCCGCACGTCGACGCCCTGTTGACCAATTCCTTGCCGGCCGCACGTCATGTGTACGCGTTCACGGCTCCCCCGTCTGCGGGGCTGGGCGGGATCATCGCTCGTGCCGAGGCCCGGCTTGCCAATGTCTGGTATCGAGCCCGCGTCAGCAAGTTCCACGGTTTCCGAGTTCACATCCACGATCTGGAGATAGTCGATCGGCAGATCCGCGAGGCCGGGTTCCTCCCGATCTTCGAAGGTCGTCGCCGGCTCGCCTGGCGCCTTGCCATCTACGAACGAACAGCGTGAGTCGATCGAGGGGTTCCGCGTTGCTGTGACGGTGCCGGGCGTTTAGCCCGCCACGCCGCCACCGTCCACGGGGATCGCGGCGCCGGTGATGAACGACGCCTCTTCTGAGGCGAGGAACAAGACGACCGACGCGACCTCTTCCGGCTCTCCCATTCGACCGAGCGGACGCTCGTTCGCCACCTCGAGGTAGTGCTCCCACGACCACCCGCGTCGCTCGGCATCGCCCCGCTCCATCGGCGTCGTCGTGTCGCCGGGGCAGACCGCGTTCACGCGGATCCCTTGGGGACCGTGATCGATCGCCATCGCCTTGGTCAGGATGACCAACCCGCCTTTCGCGGCGCAGTAGGCGGCTCCACGGTCCCCGCCGACCAGTCCCCACCCGGAGCTGTTGTTGATGATGGCGCCCGAACCCCGTTCGATCATGGAGGGCAGCGAGTACTTCGACATGAGGAACGAGCCCTTCAGGCTGCTGTCGATCTGCTCGTCCCATTCCTCCTCGGTGCACGCGACCACGTCGTTCGCGAGATAGACGCCGGCGTTGTTGAACAAGACGTCGATGCGGCCGAACGCGGAGAGCGTTGCGAGTACCGCTCTGCGGCAGTCATCGGCCGATCGCACATCGGCCGCCACGAACAGTCCGCGGCCGCCGGCCGCCTCGATCTCTCGGAGCACCTGTGCCCCGCGTTCTTGATTCCGACCGGTGAACGCCACGGCGGCGCCCTCGCCGGCGAAGGCGATCGCGGTGGCCTGCCCGATACCCGACGTGCCGCCGGTGATCAGTGCAACCCTGTCAGTGAATCGCATCTCATTCACCCTTCGGTCGCTGCGCGGTTGGAACGCGCATCCTATCCGAGCCACATCAGCGGATCTTTGCGGTCAACTTCCCCTCGTTCGGTCAACACGGAGAGGTTCATCCTGAAGATGGTGGCCGCCGTACCCTCTGTATCACGCCACTGTCTCGGGGGGATCGTGCCGCTGGGACAACAAGAGCCGAGAGTAGATCAGGTCGGCGGGCGCCCCGCGCAGCAGGGTCTCGGCCAACAGCCTGGTCGTGGCGCCCGGACCGCAGCCCAGATCGAGGGCGAGCGCGGGCCCATGAACGCCATCCCGAGCCAGGAAGCTCCGCGTGGTCGGCTCGAATGCCCGGGCGACCAGGTCCAGACGCTCAGCTGCCAGGTCTGTGTCTCCATACGTGTAACCGTCGCGCATCGCCGGGCCCTTCGGGGGTGAGATGGACGGACCAGTTATACCGCCCACGACGAGACGGCCGTCTTGCGTGGCGTCAGCCCTTGCGCCAGACTGCCGCAGCGACGAAAGGGGAAAAGGGATGACACCGAAGACGTGGGGCCTGTCGAAGGAAGACGCGCGGTACCGTCCGGCCTCCAAGCCCGAGATGTCGTGCATGGCCTGCAAGTGGATGTTCCCGCGGCTCTCGGTGGGCTCCTGCAAGTACGTCCGCGGAGTCATCCAGGGCTCCGCCACCTGCGACGAATTCGAAGCACTCAAGCCGAAAGGCGACAAGACCTAACCGCGGCCGTGCTGATCCGGCCGGAGCTCTCAGATCATCCGCAGAGACTGAAGGCAGCACCCGTTTCGTAGCTATCCTCCCGGGATCCATACCGCAGACGTGATTTCCGCTCCCGGCTTCGGTATCACGCTGGTTGACACGGATCCGTCCGCGCTCACGATCCCTACACCAGCCCCGAAGTGCGCGAAGGCGATCCATCGTCCATCTGGTGACCAGGGGGGGGTCCGCGCAGATAACCATCGCGCTGCAGCGAGTGAGCTCGGTCAGACTCCCACCTGTATCGCGAACGTAGATGTTTGAAGGGAACCCGTGAGGGTTCCTCGACTTCGTAACACCTTCGAACGCGAGGGCGGAACCATACGGCGACCATGCCGGGGACTTGAAGTCGAGGATCCCGCGGTCACCGGCGCTCGTTAGCCGCTGGACGCCGGTTCCGTCCGCACCGATCGACCAGAGCCCGTCGTTGCCGCCTTCGCAGATCACGGCGAACGCCAGGTGCTGAGCATCCGGACTCCACGAAGGCTGGAGATCGGCGCACACCCTCGAAGTCTCCTGAGATGCCGGAACGAACGCCGAAGGACGTTGTCCCTACGAGGCGAGAAGGGACGCCAGTTGCCTGCGGATCCCCGCGGCGTCGAGGCCGAGGTCGGCGTCGAGTTGCGCCAGCGTTCCGTAGCTGTGGATGAACGCGCGCGGAACGCCTATCCACGCATACCTCGCAGGAAGGTGCGCAAGGGCTCCGGTCACCGCCGATGCGAGCGTTCCCTCATAGAAAGGTTCGGCCGCGACGACCAGCGGGGTGTCGCCGACCACCGACGCAAGTGTCGAGCCATCGAACGGGCGGGCACTTGTCGCATAGAGCACCGTGACGTCGAGCCCTTCGCACGCCTCGAGCGTTCGGGTCAGCATCGGTCCGATCGCGATCACCGTGGCGAGCGAGCCGCGCCGAACCACTTCCATCCGCCCCGGCGCTACGTCGAACGATCTCTGGTTCGGAGCGGCGACCAGCCGCACGTACGTCGGGCGGCCGTTCGCGTAGGTAGCGCGGAGCAGCGCGTCCACCTCGTCTGGATGCCCCGGCACCAGCACCTCCATCCCGGGGATCGCGAGCATCGCCTGAACGTCGGCCGGCGAATGGTGCGTTCCTCCTTCGCTCCCATAATCGTAGGAGCCGCCGGCCCCGACGAACGTTCCCCCGAGTCCTTGGTAGCCGAAGTCGAGCTTGAGTTGCTCGTACGGTCGTTCGGCCATGAAGGGGGACAACGAATGTGCGAAGGGATGGAACCCCTCCATCGCGAAGCCGGCGGCGACACCCACCATCGTCTGTTCCATGATCCCGATGTTCACGGCGCGCTCGGGATGGCGTTGCAACGCCGGCGCGAACCGGTCCTCGCTGATGTCGGCGAGGATGAGCGC
>JAYVBZ010000410.1:0-2809 GCA_043750215.1 Actinomycetota bacterium | reverse complement strand
GACGATGGTCTCGAACATGCTCCACGCGGAGAGCGGAGACCTGGACCAACGGATGGCTGCGTTCATGCCGACGCTCAAGCTCGCGCTGATCGGAGGTCTCCAGGAGCCCGGCCACGGCCTCGGCTCCACGCTGGCGGGGCTGCTGTCGGACCCTCATCAACGCGACGCCGTCCTGGCCGACCCCGGCATCCTGGTTCGCAAGGCGGTCGATGAGGGGATCCGGTGGATCTCGCCGATCGGCACGCAGGGGCGCGGCGCGGGGCCTGCCGTGATCATCGCCGGTGTCGAGATCCCCCAGGGAGCCAACGTGGGCCTGATGGTCCCCTCCGCCAACCGCGACGAGGACGTATGGGGGCCAACGGCGGACGACTTCGACGTGTTCCGGCCGCGCCACGCCAACGCGGCCTTCGGGTTCGGTCAGCACTTCTGCGTCGGGCACCAGTTGGCACGGGTTCAGATGCGGGCGGGCCTGCGAAAGCTCTTAGAACGCCTCCCCGGGTTGCGGCTCAGCAACGATCGTCCGCCGGTGTTCTCCGGCTGGGAGTACCGGGGCCCCTCCGCGCTGCATGTCGTCTGGAACGCCTGAAGACGACCGGGGCGGTTCTGTATGCTGACGGTCCCGCGCCGGTAGCTCAGTCCGGATAGAGTGTCTGACTACGGATCAGAAGGTCGGGGGTTCGAATCCCTCCCGGCGCACCAGATACACAACCGTATCCCCCCGCCCCTTACTCAAGCCCGTCGGCTATCCGGCCGATGTTCTTTGCATGGAGGTTCAGGTACCTGCTGAGGCCTCAGCTGATCGGTGGGTCGATCGGCTCCTGGTCTCTACTAGTCGCTGGCATACCGCTGTCGTTGCTGTGGGGCTCGCGGCCGGCCTCGGCGTCTCTTACGCGATCACCTACGCCCTGGGCGGAACCCGGGCGTTCGCTGCGACGCTCTTCATCCTCGTCGTCATGGTGGCGGCGGTACGGTTCGGGTATTCGGGAGCGGCACTCACGGCCCTGGCGGCGGTTCTCCTGGTCGGACCACTCATGCCGTTCGACGTGCACAGCGGCGCCGCGCAACCGGCATCGATGTGGATCTCGAGAGGGATAACGTTGCTCATCGTCGGGTTGACGACGACCGCACTCGTCGAGCGTGTCAGGGCGGGCCAAGGCCGAGAGCTGGCGCTGGTGCAGAAGGAACGTGATCTCGCTATCGGCAAGGCCGCCGTCGTCACCACGGTTGCGCACGAGTTTCGCAGTCCGCTCACTGTGATCAATGGTGTCGCCCGGATGCTTGACAACGAACGAGCCATCCCCGAACAGTTCGTGCCCCTCTTCCAAGGACTCATGGATTCGACCGACCGCTTGATCAATCTCGTGACGACCATGGGATCGGTCCTGGACGGTCGCGACGAGGCAGTCTTCTTGCGAACCGAGACATTGGTGACACGTGAGGTCCTCAGCTCGGTCTTGGTTCGCGTCGCAACTCGCGACGCGAACAACCGCGTTCGCATCCAAGTCGAACCGGATGCCGAGTTCGTGCAGACGGATCGGGAACTGCTTGAACAACTGCTTCGGCATATCGTCGAGAACGCGCTCAGGTTCTCAGCGGCAGATCAACCAGTCGAGATCCATGTGTCCCGCGCTGATCAGTGGGTGGGGTTCGAGGTGTCGGACCGGGGCCCGGGGATCGATCCGGGCCTGCTGTCCTCGACCCCGTTCACACAAGGGGACCAGTCGATGACCCGCGAACACGCGGGCTTGGGTCTGGGGCTGTTCGCTTCGGTGCGGTTGGCCGAGATGCTCGGCGATCCCCTGGTGTTCGAGGCTCGCCGTGGCGGCGGCTCCGTCGTTCGGATCCGCGTCGCCTCGTCGCTCCCCGCGTCGGCGAGTTCATAGCGCTATACGCTCGCTCCCATGCCTGAACCTTCCCGCATCGGGATCTTCCGGCCGCTGGCCAACCGTGACTTCCGGTTGCTATGGACCGGGCTCGCCGTCTCCCTCCTGGGCGACGGCATCTACCTGGTGGCCATCGCGTGGCTGGTGTTGGACCTCTACGACCTGAAGGCCCTCGCTCTGGTCGGCTTGGCGTGGACCCTGCCCACCGTGCTCCTCTTGTTGGTGACCGGCGTGCTCACCGATCGGTTGCCGCGCCGACGACTCATGTTGATCGCCGACGGCGTGCGATTGCTTGCGATCGGCACGATGGGTGTGCTCACGATCGCCGGACAGGTTCGCCTATGGCATCTCATCGCGCTGGCCGCTCTGTACGGTGCCGGCGAGGCCCTCTTCGGCCCGGCGAACTCTGCGATCCTTCCTGACCTGGTCCCAGCGGAACAGCTGGTCCAGGCGAACTCGTTGGCGCAGTTCGTCCGTCCTTTCGCCCAGATGTTGATTGGACCCGCGGTGGGCGGAGTCTTAGTGAGAACGGTAGGCCCCGGTTGGGCGTTCATCCTGGATGCGGCCACCTTCGCCTGGAGCGCGTCGATGATCCTTCGCATGACCGAACGGCCCCCTGTTCGCCACGCCGACGCCGACAGCACACATTGGGCTGACCTGAAGGAAGGGTTCCGGTTCGTTCGTTCGCGCACGTGGCTCTGGGCTTCGATGGGTATCGCAACAGTGAGCCTCCTGTGCTTCTGGGGTCCGTTCGAGGTGCTGGTTCCCTACCTGATCAAGAAGGAACTCCACGGGTCTGCGCTGGATCTGGGGTTGGTCTTCGCAGCTGGTGGGCTGGGTTCGATCATCGCGGCGGCGATCTCCGGGCAGCGGGGGATGCCGCGACGTCCGCTCACGGTCATGTACGCGGCGTGGGCGTTCGGCAC
>JAYVBZ010000409.1:0-2614 GCA_043750215.1 Actinomycetota bacterium | reverse complement strand
GCTCCGGCACTACCTCATGTTCCGCGGCCCGCTGGACGCTTTGCCCGTCTGGTTCCAGTGGCGGAACCAAGCACCGAACTACTGGTGGCCGGATGATCGAGCGTGGATCGTCGCCACCGAGATCGACGGGTTCTCGACGTACGTAGGTGGTTCCCTGGAGTGCATCGATGCCGTCTTGGCTTCGGCGGTCCTTGAAGCCCTTCCGAGCGCTTTGGGCAACCGCTTCGACATCGGCGGGGACTCGGTGAATGCCCGTCCGTCGTAACCCTATCCGCGCACGGAAGCGACGCTCCGTGCGTCAAGCCTCACGACGACGCGAGTGAACCCATGCACGAACGCTCACCCAGAGACGAGCTGCAGCTTCCCACATGAACACGTCGTCATCCTATCCGCTACACCAGATCGGCGAGCGCTTCCGAAACAGGCTTGCGGATCCCCGTGATGAACGGGATCTCTTCCTTCGTGTAAAGGCGGGCCTTCGTGTTACGAAGCGCACGGATGCAGTCGACCAGCATGTCGGCGGCCGGCGCCTCGAACGCCAAGATCCATTCCCAATCGCCCAAGCCGAACCCACTCGTGGTGTTCGCCAACACCTCGGGGAAGTCGCGACCCAGCAAGCCGTGTTCGCGGAGCATCTCGCCTCGCTCGTCAGCCGGCAGGAGGTACCACTCGGGCGTTCGCACGAACGGATACACGCAGAGGAACTTCTCGGGTGGCACACCCTTGACGAATGCCGGCCGGTGATCGGCCACGAACTCCGCAGGTTTGGTCACGCCCATGAACGTCCAGGTGAGATCCAAGAGGCTGCCGGCCTCCGTCCGGCGGAACTCCACCATGAAGGTCTGCACATCGTCGGGTGAGGAGCCGTGGACCCACAACATGAGGTCAGCATCGGCGCGGAAGGCGACCGTGGAATACGTGCCGCGGCACTCGACCCGCCCGGCCCAACGCTTGATCAGATCGTCCACCTCGCGCGATGCGCGCCCCAGGTCGTCCGGGTCGGCGAACGCCTCCCGGTAATCGGG
Source organism: Actinomycetota bacterium (assembly GCA_043750215.1). Taxonomy (GTDB): domain Bacteria; phylum Actinomycetota; class UBA4738; order UBA4738; family HRBIN12; genus JANXVR01. The sequence continues at coordinate 1,589 of JAYVBZ010000409.1, read as the reverse complement.
GGTGGACATGAAGACGGGGTAGAGGGCGTAGACAGACTCGCTCGTAACTTCACTCATACCTGCCATTGTGGCAGCTAGCCCAGCCTAAGACAGCGAACCAAACGAGTCCGGGTCGGCGGCGTCACAGATATGAAGTGCTCGGGCATGATGACAGTATGGGAACGATGTCAGACCGTCCGGGGCTCTCGGCCATGCGCCGAACGTCCGTGATCGCCGCGTTGGCCCTGGTAACTCTCAGCGGTTGCAGCGCAACTAGAACCCCGGCCTCTCCAGATCCCGTTGCAGCGCCTTTATCCCCGGCACTTCCACCGGTGCCAGCCGGAGGTACCTCGACAGGGTCTGACATCCAGTTCGTTCTGCGGGACTACACCGCCGGGGAGACTGCGCGGGTCAGGATCGAGAACGTGGGCGATCGCGCCTACCGGTATCAGGCCCTCTATGCGGCATGCGTCTTGCACTACGTCGACGACACGGGCCGGAGATTCATCATCCCGCCCGGAACACACTGCGACATCATCTCGTACGCGACCATCGATCCGGGAGAGACGAAGGTGCTCTTCAAGTGGGACCTGGACGCGTGTGTGAAGGACCAGTGGGGCTGCGTCCGTAGCAAGCCGCTCGCGCCGGGGACGTACACCATCACCGGGGCATTCAAGCCGGTGAACTCCGGTCATGCGGCGCATGCCTCAGGCTCGTTCGAGTTGCTTCCATCTTCGTAGCTATGGCGCGTCGCCCGCCGCGGCTCGAATAGCCGAGGCAGATGATGCCCCAGCGCCCGCGAGCACCCGGTCGGCTGTCTCGTTGGCAGCGTGCACGCAGTCGGGGATGCCGGCGCCGTCGTACGCGTTGCCGACAACGAAGATACCCGCAGGAAGGCTCTCGCGGATGCGCTGCACCCGAGCCGTGTGCCCCACCTCGTACTGGGGCATCGATGAAGGCCAGCGGACCACCGCGGCCGCCTCGGGCTGGGCCGGGAGCGGAACCACGGCCGCTAGATGCCGGGCACAGGCGTCGATGATGTCCGCATCGGGAGCATCCAGGACGTCTTCTTCTCCATCGGCCCCAACGAAGCAGCGCACCACCGCCCTGGATCCGAACGCGGGGTCCGGCCATTTGCTGCTGAACCATGTGGCGGCAGTCATCGGCGCCATGCCCCGCGGAACCACGAACCCGGTGCCCTCTCCCAGCGCCTCAGCGGTTCCGTCCCCGTAGACGAACACCACCACACTCGTTGACACCGAGCGGATGGCGGCGAGCGCCTGGGCTGACGTTGGGGCCAGGGCAGCGAGCAGCGTCCCCGCGGCCCCCGGCGCAGTCGCGACGATGACGACGTCGGCTTTCAGGTTCTCTCCGCCGCTGGTCCTCACCGCGTAACCGGATCCTTCACGGCCGATCGAGTCGACCTGCGAAGCGGTGCGCATCCGGCCCTCCAGCGCGAGCGCGAGCGCGTCGGTGAGCGCGCCCATCCCTTCACGCGGCTTGACGAACATCGGCGCGGCCTTCGCGTCTCGCGCGTTACGCTTGGCTGCCTGTGAACCGCGGATGAGGCTCCCCTGCGATCGTTCCCACGCGATGAGTTCGGGGAAGGT
>JAYVBZ010000408.1:0-1697 GCA_043750215.1 Actinomycetota bacterium | reverse complement strand
CGAGACCGTCCGCGGCATCCGCACCAAAGACCTGCTTGTCCGGCGCATCGTTCGCGAGTCGCTGATCTTGCTGTTCGTCGCCGGTACGATCGACCTCATCGCTGGCTCCGTGCTCGAGCTCAAGGTGGAACCGCTCCTGGCCGTCCCCGCGCTGCTCATCCTCGTGCCCCCATTCCTCGAGGACACCAATGCCTTGAGCGGGATCCTCAGCTCGCGGCTGGGTTCGAAGCTCCACCTGGGTCTCATCGAACCGACCCCGTTCCCGCAGCTGCTCGCGTGGGTCGACATCGCGATCAATCTCGTGTTCGCGTTCTCGGTGTTCTTCATGGTCGGGTTCTCCGCCAACCTCGTGGCGGTCCTGACGCACAAAGGCACCCCGGGGCTGTTCACCATGCTCCAGATCAGCTTGATCGCAGGCTTCCTGGCCACGGTGATCAGCTGCACCGTGGCGTACTACAGCGCCATCGCGACGTTCCGGTTCGGCTGGGATCCCGACAACAGTGCCATCCCGATCAGCTCTGCCGTTATGGACCTGGCTGGCACCATGTGCCTCGTACTGGTTATCCTTCTCCTCGGCGTGAGTGCCCATGGCTGACGACAAACCCAAGAACGTCAAAGAACTCCTGGTGGAGCTGAAGGACGAATCCGAGCTCATGGTCGACCTCGCCTACGCCGCGGTCTTCTTCAACGAAGAGAAGCTGGCACAAGAGGTCGAACAGATCGAAGACCGGATGCGCGAACATCTCCGCCGATTGCGCCAGATGGCGATGCTGGCCGCGCGAAGCCCGGAGGACGCCGAGGGGATGGCGGGTGTCCTGTGGATCGCCGGAGCCATCGAGAACATCGGCGACGCGGCATCGGATATCGCTCGAGTGGTGGCCGCGCGCCTGGGGATCCCCGACGCCCTTCGCCCCGATCTCCGTCACGCGGACGAGATGACCGGTCGTGTACGGGTTCGCGACGACGCCCTTGCCGCCGGGCGAACGCTCCGCGACCTCTCGCTCCCGACCGAAACCGGCATGTGGGTGATAGCCATCCGCAGCGGCTTGGATTGGGAGTTCGACCCCGGGCCCGACGACGTCGTTTCCGTGGGCGATGTGCTCCTGGTTCGAGGGCCCGAAGAGGGACTCAACCTGGTGCGTGAAGTGGCGGGGGCGCCGTCGCTTCCCGCGGCATCCGGTGAAGACACTCCACCGCTTTCGGAGCTTGACCGCGCCGTCGACATCTTGGTCGAGATGAAGGACCTGGCCGAGGCCGCGGTCGGACTCGCCTACGCCTCCTTGTTGTTCAACAACCGGGCACTTGCCGCGGAGGTGGCGGCGATGGAAACGCGTTCCGACACCCTCCACGACGAACTCGAATCCTGGGTTCTGCGTGCGGCCCCCGAGGCGCGCGACCCCGACGAGCTCCGTGGCCTGCTCCGGCTCGCGAGCGCCTCGGAGTACATCTGCGACGCGGCCCGCGACATGACGTGGTACGTCGAACGCGGTGAACCTTTGCACCCGGTCGTGCAGATGGCGTTGGAGGAAACTGAGGAAACCTCGGCCGAGACCGTCATCGAGGCCGGAGCGATCGCCGGCGGCCGGTCGCTCCGAGACCTGCGTCTTGAGACCGAGACCGGGATGTTCGTGTTGGCGATCCAGCGCGGATCTAGGTGGATCTACCGACCTAGGGCCGGGTTCGTGCTCGCCGAGGGT
>JAYVBZ010000407.1:0-2025 GCA_043750215.1 Actinomycetota bacterium | reverse complement strand
GACACTTCCGCCATGACCGACATGGGACCGATCGCAGCGGGTACCTACCCGGCGACGATCTCTGCGGTGCAGTACAAGAACAGCAAGGCTGGCAACCCGATGCTGGAGATCGACTTCGGCATCGAGGTGGAGGAGGGCAAGGTTCGTCCGCGCAAGTCCTACGCGGTCATCACTGGCGAGGGTTCCTTCAACTTCGACCAGCTCCTCCGTGCGACTGGCTTCCATGCCCTCGCAGATCAGTACAAGGACAAGGATGTCCAGCCGAAGCCCTCGTTCGACACTGACATGCTGATCGGGCAGAAGGTCAACGTCGTCGTGGAGGGCAACCTCTACAACAACGAGATGCGTGACCAGATCAAGTCGTATCTGCCGATCTGATCTTCCGGCGCAGTAGTGAGTAGCACCTCGGCGGGCCTTGAAGACTTGAATGTCTAACGGGCCCGCCAAGGTCGTTTCTTCACCATCCAATAGGTATTCAATGTTGAATAAGTCTGAATCACTCCAGCACTACAAGCTTCAGGTTGCCCTTGAGGGAGGGATGGGCTTCGAGTTGATCACCTCCTGCGACATGAAGAGCTTCAAGATCGAAGTACAGGAAGCACTTGAGCAGGGTCGTCTGGCAGAGATCACTAACGCCAATCCTGATCTCGCATCCCTTGTATTCAAACCGAAAGCGCTGATCGGCTTTCAGCTCACTCCCGTCTCGCGGCTCGTAGCCACGGGCGCCATGCCAGGTCCACGAGGAACATGATACCAGAGATATTCAACATCCCCTTGGCCGATGTGAAGATCACTCGGCGTAGGGAGCGCAAGGACCTCGGTGACCTTGAGGAGTTGGCGTCATCCATGCTTCGGGTGGGACAGCTCCAGCCCATCGTAGTCGATGACAACAACGAGCTCGTGGCGGGCGAACGAAGGATCAACGCCTTCCAACTCAACGGGGCGTCGCACATCCTCGCCATCCGGAAGCGTGATGTCACTGAGGATATGGCGAAGGAGATGGAACTCGAGGAGAACCTGCAGCGCAAGCAGTTCACTCTCGAAGAGCAAGTTCGTGGCCTAGCGGAACTGGACAGGCTGCGTCGACTACGCGATCCAAACTGGACTCAAGTCCAGACGGCCGTAGCTGCTGGCGGCAAGACATCTCAACGGGATGTGTCGCAAGCGATTCAACTCACCAAGATGATGGACCTCTTTCCCGAGATCGCTGGGGCAAAGAGTATCTCTCAAGCGATCAACATGGCGAAGGCGAAGGCCACTAACATCGGCCGTATCCTCGACGTGCAGGCACAGCCTGAGAACTACGCAGACATCGAATCAAAGATCTGGCTCGGTGATTCCACTGAAGTCATCCGAGGGATTGATGATGAATCCTTCCATGCGATCGTCACTGATCCACCATTCGGAGTGGATGACGACGAGCGTGCGGCTGGGACCATCGGCGCTCTCACCGCGTACAAGGACACGAAGGAGCTGTATCTCAAGATCCTCGGCATGGCACCTGAGATGTACCGAGTGCTCAAGCCCAAGGGATTCTGCGTGTTCTTCTTCGGCATGAGCTGGTATCGGGAAGTGGTGGATGCATTCGAGGCTGCCGGATTCGCAGTGGATCCTATCCCACTCATCTGGGATCGGACGGAAGGACGTACCTTCACCAACTGCCCTGATCACTTGTTCGCCAAGGGGTATGATGTGGCTATCATTGGCCGCAAGGGTGACGCCACCTTCGCGAAGCAGGGGAGACATAACATCTTCAAGTTCGCTCCTGTCCCATCCCATGAGCGGATCACTCTCGTCGAGCGTCCTATCGAACTCTACGCTGAGCTGATCAAGCATCTGACCATTGAAGGGGAGACCGTCGCGGACTTCTTTGTGGGCTCAGGCTCATGCCCCGCTGCGGCTCACATGCTCAAGCGGGACTTCTTCGGGTGCGAACTCAATCCCGAACGGAGGGCTGCCGCCATCCAGAAGATCAAAGCCTACACGCCTGCCGTGAAGTAGATGGACCTAATCCAGACAGGTCCT
>JAYVBZ010000406.1:0-2207 GCA_043750215.1 Actinomycetota bacterium | reverse complement strand
GCCTTCGGAAAGGATCTCCCGGGCGCGATCCGCTCCTGGCGCTCCATCGAGGAAGGGCGTGATGACCCGCTGAAGATCCTCGGGGGCGTAGCCAGCAGGCTCCGCGACCTCATGCGGGTTCGGGCCCTTCCCGAAAGGATCCCTCTGGCGCAGGTCACCAAGGCCGCGGGCCTGCGGTTCGATTGGCAGGCGCGCCGGTATCAGCAGCAGGCCAGGAACTTCTCCATGTCCGAACTCGTGATGATCCACCAACGGATCACCGAGGCGGACCGTGCGCTCAAGTCCGGAGGCACAGGGGACATCATCATGCCGGTGCTCATCACCGCCATCGCATCCGGCTCCTGAACGAAAGAGCCCCGCCGAGGCGGGGCCAGAACGAAAGACGCAGCGGCCAGCTAGGAGACGGCGGTCTTGTTGGCTGCTCGGGTCAGTCGGCTCTTGCGTCGAGCTGCCGTCTTCTTGTGAAGGATGCCCTTGCTCGCGGCCTTGTCCAGTTCGCGCGTGGCCTGGCGCGCGCGGGTCTGCGCCGCTTCCGCGTCGCCCTCGCCCACGGCCGCCAGGACCTTCTTCTGGGTCGTCTTCAACTCGCTCTTCACGGCCGCATTGCGATCGTGGAGCTTCTTGTTCTGACGGTTCCGTTTGATCTGGGACTTGATGTTCGCCATGAAGTGGGGAGTCTACCAGCGGCGACATGACCCGCTCGCTGCGCTATCCGGTCCGTCGAGGCTTTCGGTCCGGCCCGTACCATGGGGCCCCGTGAGCATGGACACCTCCCACATCCGGAACTTCTGCATCGTGGCGCATATCGACCACGGCAAGTCGACGTTGGCCGATCGCCTGCTGGAGATCACGCATACCGTCGAGGACCGTGACATGCGGGCCCAGTATCTGGACAAGATGGACCTGGAGCGTGAGAGGGGGATCACGATCAAAGCCCAGGCCGTTCGCCTGGCGCACGAGGGGTTCGAATTGAACCTCATCGACACCCCAGGGCATGTCGACTTCACGTATGAGGTGTCCAGGTCTCTGGAGGCATGCGAGGGGGCTGTGCTCTTGGTTGACGCAGCACAAGGTCTGGAGGCGCAGACCTTGGCGAACTACCACTTGGCGCGAGACGCGGGCCTGGTCATCGTCCCGGCGCTCAACAAGATCGACCTCCCAGCTGCCGAACCCGACCAACGCGCAGAGGAGCTGGGGGCCTTATTGAACTGCGAACCCGATGGCATCCTGCGCATCTCCGCGAAGTCAGGCCAAGGCGTGGCTGAACTCCTTGCGGCCGTCATCGAGCGCGTGCCACCTCCCTCCGGTGATCCGGCGAAGCCGCTCCAGGCGCTCATCTTCGACTCCATGTTCGATCCCTACCGCGGTGTCGTCACGTACGTGCGGGTCAAGGAAGGGGTGCTTCCCTCCAATGCCCGTGTCCGTCTCATGGCCACAAAGGTCGAGTCTGACGCGGAAGAGACGGGGGTCATGTCGCCCGAGGCAACGCCGATCGACAAGCTGGGGCCTGGAGAGGTTGGCTACCTCATCACGGGCCTGAAGGATGTCCACCAGGCCAAGGTCGGAGACACGATCACCCTGGCAGGGAAGAACGCTGCAACCGAACCGCGACCCGGATACCGGGAGCCGAAACCGATGGTCTGGTCGGGCCTGTTCCCGGCCGAAGGGGGCGACTACTCCGAGCTCCGGGAGGCACTGGACCGACTCAAGCTCTCGGACGCCGCCCTGCATTACGAGCCGGAGACCTCGACTGCACTTGGATTCGGCTTCCGTTGCGGGTTCCTGGGCCTCCTCCATATGGACATCGTGAAGGAGCGCCTAGAGCGCGAATTCCGACTGCAGCTCATCGCCACCGCACCGAATGTGGAGTTCCACGTGTACCGCAACGACCAGATCGAGGTCGTCCACAACCCTGCGGAGATGCCTGCGCCAGGAACATTCGACAAGATCGAGGAGCCGGTCGTATACGCGACCATGCTCACGCCTTCCGATCACCTGGGCGCCGTCATGGAACTGTGCCAAGCACGCCGGGGGGAGATGGTGGACATGAGCTATCTCACGCCTACCCGCATCGAGATCCACTACGTGCTGCCCCTTGCCGAGATCGTCTTCGACTTCTTCGACCATCTGAAATCGCGGACCAAAGGGTATGCGAGCCTTGACTACGAACCCTGGGGCTACCAGGAGTCCGACCTGGTTCGCGTCGA
>JAYVBZ010000405.1:0-2924 GCA_043750215.1 Actinomycetota bacterium | reverse complement strand
GAGGGCCTTCGGAAGACCTTCCGCGACGTTCCCGCCTGTCGGATCGCCACGATCCAGGCCAGTGGCGCGCCCCACGTGGCCACGCGGTGGTTCGTCTGGTTGGAGGACGGGCTCTACGTGGCCACCCGCCAAGACGACATCACCTGGAAGAACGCGACGACCGAACCCCGGGTGAGCGCCGTTATCGACCGGGGGCGCGAGTGGGTGGATCTGGCGGGCGTTCGTCTCTCTGGCGCGGCCACCCCGATCACCATGGAGCACCCGGATCTCCGCGGGGCGATGACGGCCTTTCACGAGAAGTACCGAACCTTCCTTGCCGACGACGGTTTCGAACGCCTGACGACCTCGGTGCCGGCTCTGGCATTCCTGCGTCTGGGTTCGGGGGACATCGATTCCTGGGACCACCGAGCGAGCCCCTGACCTGCACGATTGCCGCACTTTGGGGCCGGACGTAGGCTCCCCCTGCAATAGGGGTCCGGGTCCAGTAGCCTGAACTTGTGAAAGTTTTCACAAGCGCCTGGGGGTGCGGGTGAGTAAGCACATCGAGACCGACGTATTGGTGGTCGGCGCAGGGCCCGGAGGCTCGGCGGCGGCCTATCACTTGGCGCGTCACGGTGTTGACGTGACGGTCGTGGACAAGTCGGCCTTCCCCCGCGAGAAGGTGTGTGGGGACGGCCTCACACCACGCGCGGTGGCATCGATGCTCAAGATGGGCCTGGACACGGAGGCTCCCGGCTACGAGCGGGTGAAGGGGCTCCGGGTTCATTCGCGGAGCGCCACCATCGATCTCCCTTGGCCCGAGCTCAACTCGTGGCCGAATTACGGACTCGTCATGCCCCGGAAGGAGTTCGACACGCTGCTGATCGAACGGGCACAGAAGGCCGGCGCCCGGCTGATGGAACACACCGACGCGCTCGAACCGATCATCCGCGACGGTTGGGTCCAAGGAGCACGCGTGCGGTCTGCGCTGGACAAGGACGCGGAGACCTTCGACATCAAGGCCCGCTACGTCATCGCGGCCGATGGCGCCGCCAGCCGGTTCGCCAAGCCGGCAGGCGTCCAGCGCGTGGCCTCGCGCCCGCTGGGGATCGCCGCCCGTCGCTACTACACCACCGACTATCACCCGGGCCCCTGGTTCGAATCGTGGCTCGACCTATGGGAGGGCGACCTGTTGCTGCCCGGGTACGGATGGCTCTTCCCCGTCGTGGGAGGCCAGATCAACCTAGGAGCCGGCCTCCTCAACACCTTCAAGAACTTCAAAGAGGTATCGGCGCAACGTCTGTTCAAAGCATTCGAAACGATGCTGCCGGGCGGATGGGGGATCACCGAAGAGCACGCCGACGGAAAGATCCTCTCGGGACCACTTCCTATGAGCATGAACCGCGCACCGATGGCGGTGCCCGGCATGGTGTTGATCGGCGACGCGGGCGGCCTGGTCAACCCGTTCAACGGGGAGGGCATCGCCTATGCCATGGAGTCGGGAGAGACCGCGGCAGATCTGATCCACGAGGCGTTGACGAAGGACCGGCCGGCCCTGGTCCAGACGTATCCGCGCGCGCTAACCGAACGCTATGGAGACTATTTCGTCATCGGGCGCGGGTTCGCGAAGATCATCGGCAAGCCGGCGATCATGAGTCGCGCCACGAAGTACCTGCTCCCGAACAAACGCGTGATGGCGTTCGCCATGCGGGTCATGGCGAACCTGACCGACGGCAAAGACGGCGACGCGCAGGACAAGCTCTTCTACGTGCTGCAGCGGCTGGCGAGCATGCGATGAATGGAACGCAGGCATGTTGAGCGACTACTTGCCGATCGTGATCCTGGGCGGCCTGGCGTTGGTGTTCGGCGTGGCCTCGCTTTCGCTCTCATCGGTCCTTCGGCCCCGACACCCCAACCCCGTGAAACTCTCCGCGTACGAATGCGGCAACGATCCCGTCCGGTTGCCGCGCGGGGAACGGTTCAGCGTGAAGTTCTACGTGGTCGCGATGCTCTTCATCATCTTCGACATCGAGACCATCTTCCTGTTCCCGTGGGCCGTCACGTTCCGCAAGCTCGGCCTGTTCGGGCTGGTGGAGATGGCGGCGTTCATCGGGCTGGCGTTCGTGGCGTATGCCTATATCTGGCGCAAGGGAGGCTTCGACTGGGCCCACAGCGCCATCTCCCCGGTCGATGAGATCGCCGGATCCCCTGCTCCCGACCCCCAGATCCTGGAGGTGGCCGATGCCGGTTGAGCGGTTCGACGGGGTGAAGCTCGGCCAGACCGAGGAGGAGATCGAGGAGGAGGTCAAGCGCGGGATCCTGCTGACCAGCATGGATCGCGCGGTCGGGTGGGCTCGCAAGCAGTCGATGTGGCCGGCGACGTTCGGCCTGGCGTGTTGTGCCATCGAGATGATGGCGACGGGGGCAGGTCAGTACGACCTCAGCCGATGGGGGATGGAGCTGTTCCGCGGCTCCCCGCGACAGGCCGACCTCATGATCGTTGCCGGCCGGGTCTCGCAGAAGATGGCCCCGGTCCTTCGCCGGATCTACGACCAGATGCCAGAGCCCAAGTGGGTCATCTCCATGGGCGTGTGCGCGAGCGCGGGCGGGATGTTCACGAACTACGCGATCGTCCAGGGCGTGGACAGCATCGTGCCGGTCGACATCTATGTCCCGGGATGCCCGCCCAAGCCCGAGATGCTCATGCACGGCATCTTGAAACTGCAGGAGAAGGTCAGGACGCAGGAGACGTTCAAGTGAACGTTCCGGCGGAGGTCGCCGAGCGCTTCGTCGATGTGGTCCTAGCTCGAGGCGAGATCACCGTGACGATAGGTCGAGACGAACTCCTTGATTCGCTGGCATGGCTTCGCGACGAGCAGAGGTTCACGTTCCTTTCGTGCATCACCGCGACGGATTGGCCGGGCAACGATCCTCGTTTCTGGATC
>JAYVBZ010000404.1:0-5193 GCA_043750215.1 Actinomycetota bacterium | reverse complement strand
TTAGCACCCGACCTTGCACCGTGGTTACCCCTCATCGCGCTCGTGGCGGGGTCGGAACTACCACCCACGCTTGAGATCCAGCAACTCGATGACTCCTTCAGGAAGGACCAGCTGGAACGCGCGGTGTGTTCGTTCTTTGCCGCCGTGCTGACGACGCCGACGGTGATCTCGATAGAGGACGGCCACTGGATGGACGAGCTGTCCAGGGATCTGCTGCTTCGCTTGGTGTCTGAACGACTCGCGGATGCGCCTTGGCTCATCTGTGTGACACGTCGCGACGAAGAGACGGGATTCGTCGCCCCCGCGCTCGACGTCGTACGCACGATCGCGGCGCAGCCTCTGAACGCGGGTGACGCGCTCCGCATGATCTCGGTGGCCACCGAGGACGACCCCTTCCTCCCACGCGAGAGCGCGATGTTGGCTGAGCGATCGGGGGGGAACCCCTTGTTCCTTGAGGAATTGGTGCACGTGGCGCGAGCAAGCGGAGTGGACTCGCTGCCCGACTCCGTCGAGGCCATCGTCACCGCGCAGATCGACCGGCTCTCTCCCATCGCGCGCAGCCTGCTCCGCACGGTGTCGGTATTGGGGATCGCGTTCGATCAGGATCTGGTGGCCCAGCTGCTGGAACCCGACGGCCCGGTGCCGGGCCCCGATCGATGGGCCGCGCTCGGCGACTTCCTGGAAGTGACCGAGCCCGGCAGGTGGCGCTTCCGCCATGCGTTGATGCGTGACGCAGCGTTCGAAGGGCTTCCGTACCGGCGCCGCCGCGACCTCCACGCGCGCGCCGGTGAGTTGATCGAAGCGGGAGCCCAGGATCCTTCCGATGTGGCCGAGCTGCTCTCGCTCCACTACTTCAACGCGCAACGCTTCCCCGACGCGTGGACGTATTCGTTGGTGTCGGGGGACCGGGCGCGCGACCATTTCGCGAACGGACAGGCCGCAGAGTTCTACGAACGCGCGCTGGAGTCCTCACGCAAGCTCACCGACATCGACGAACGCCGGCTGGCCGAGGTTCGCGAATCGCTCGGTGATGTTCTGGTTCGTATGGGCGAATACGCGCGGGCGAGAGATGCCTTCCGAGACGGACGCCGTCTTCTACGCGACGATCCGATCGCCGAAGCGCGCATCCTGCTGAAGCAGGCGAAGATCCCCGAACGCATGGGGCGCTACTCCGACGCGTTGCGCCTGCTGTCACGGGGGCGGAACGCATTGGAGGGCTTGGACGATGTTGACTCCAGCCGCCAGCGCGCGCGGCTCTGCGTGTTCTACGCCTCCATCAAGGTCGCGCAGGGCCGGGGCCGAGACGCCATCGCATGGTGCGAACGGGCTATCGCCGAGCCGGGTGCGTCCGAGGACCTCGAGACGCTCGCCCACGCCTACTGCATCCTGGATTGGGCCCTCGTGCTGGACGGCAAGGCGGACGGGTACGCCAACTCGTATCGGGCACTAGAGATGTACACGGCGATGCACGACCCCGCCGGCCAGGCCGTCGTCTACAACAACCTGGGGGCCTTCCTGTACTGGGACGGACGCTGGAACGACGCCGTGGATCTCTACGAGAAAGGCCGTGACGCCCGCGAACGAACCGGCGACCCCGTGAACGCCGCGTACGGGACGTGCAACATCGGGGAGATCCTGTCTGATCAGGGGCGACTGGACGAAGCCGAACCCCTCCTGCGTGACGCGATGCGCGTGTGGCGCGCGGCCGGCGACCGGGGCGGCGTAGCCTTCGCGGAGGGCCTGCTCGGACGCCTGGCGAGCCGGGCGGGCCGCGCCGACGAGGCGATGGGGCGCCTCATGCACGCCCGGGACGTGTTCGTTGATGTGGGCAGCATGCCCGACGTTATGGACGCCGACGCGCGGGTCGCGGAGTGCCTCGTGTTCTGCGGCTTGGCGGAGGCGGCGCTCGACCGAGCCACGGCGGCGCTGGTCAAGGCTGAGGCGCAGGAAGGCGTGAGCGGGCAGACCCCGTTGCTCCAGCGCGTCCGCGGATGGGCCCTCATGCAGCTCGACCGGATGGAGGAGTCCAGAGCCGCCTTCGACGCATCCCTGGCGGTGGGACGCGCTCACGAGTCCCCCTACGAGGTTGCGTTCACACTGCGCGCGCTCGCACAGCTCGCGCGCCTGGAGGGGGTGCCATCGGATCCGGCCGTCGACGCGGAAAGCAGTCGGATCCTGGCGGAACTCGGCGTCGTGGCTGTCCCGGACGTGCCGGATCGTGCTGCGCCCGCGGCCGTGCAACTCCTCCCGCGCGTGACCGAGCGCGAGGAACCGACCGTGGTCGACCTCGGCGAGGCCGACGCCGACCTACTTGGACGTTGACATCCTGGGGTCCAGGTCCGAACTCTTGACGATGATCTTCAGGTCCGCGGTCTTGTTGAAGTAGAGCCGGCTGATGCACGGCGTCGTCAACGTGAGGGTGCACCGGCTGAGGATCACCGGGGGCGTTGGATCGGGCACAGTGTTGTCATCGAGCAGGTTGCCGTCGTACCAGACCTTGAAGTCCGTCACCGGTCCTGTCACCAAGGTGCTGTCCAGGAAGAGCTTGATCTTGTAGAAAGGCCCCCCGAGGCTCCCGTTGTGGAGCTCGGCTTGCAGCACGTTGCCGATGCAGGTGCTTCCTCCGCAGAACTGATCGACCGAGGCCGCCCCCAGCGCCGCGGGAGCCGAGGTGCCCGGGGGGAGTTCCTCCAGAGTGCCGATCCCCGTGGTGCCAACCGGGAATCTCTGGGCGCCGATGGTGGTGTCATCGGGCGTGGGGGGCGGGGTGCCCGTGGTCTGCGACAGGTTCCCCGGTCCGATGACCTGGGCGGACGTGCCGGGCGCCGGGGTGACCGCGTTGGATTGGGTAGACTCCGGCCCGGTCCCCGCGCAGTTGGTCGCCTGCACCGTGAAGGTATAGGTGTCGCCGTTGATCAGACCACTGATCTGCGCGCTCGTGCTCGTGGTCTGGACGCTGGAGGCCTGGACCGGTGCCGTCAGAGACAGCGACGACTGGTCATAGATGTTCACTGTGTACGACTCGATGGGTGCTCCTCCATCATTCACCGGCGCATCCCAGGAGACCGCCGCGCTCTGGTCCCCGCCGAACGCCTGGACGTTGGTCGGCGCGTCGGGCGCCACCGCATCGGGGGGGCAGGAGATCGCCAGGTCCACATGGAAATTGAAGCCTGTCTCATGGCGATCGACATTGGCAGTCTCACAGGAACCGCCGGCGTCCAAGAGATCCATCGAATACGGGTTCGACCCTTGGGCCGTCACATGGTCGACCGGGGACCCGTCTGAGTAGAAGGTCGTTTCGCACGAGTTGTCGGTGAGGAAGACGAGGAGTGGCTGGTCCGTCTCGAAAGGCCCGAGCGTCACGTCTGGGCCGAACGCGTCTGTCCCCGGGGTGTTCGAGGTCTGAACCTGGTTGGTGCCGCCGTCCAACCGGTAGCCCCAGCTGAGGCTGTTGGTGGCACCGCCAGCGAACTCGACGTGGGTAAGGCTGGCGACCGCACCTGCCGGGATCACGAACCCGCCAGCGGGACCCGCGTTAGCCTGAGCGACCCCCGCAGGCACCAAGGCCATAAGCAGACCTGTCATCAGACTTATCGTCGCAAGAACAGAGACCACGTGCCGGGATGTTCGGTGCTCACGCTTCGTTCCTATGTTGCTACGCATGATGCTCCTCAAGTTGGGGTTAGCGGACAAGGTAGAGAGCATGCTCCCGTGCGATAGCTCCTGTCAACGCAGTGGCTACGCCCTTCGACCTAGGTCGTGCGGGCCATTCGGGGGACAAAGGAGTGCGGGTGGAGAGGGCTGCTAGTCGTCGTCGCTTCGCCGGAGTTTCTTCGTCTTCGCCCGCTGTTTCTTCTCGGCGAGGCGCCGTTCCACCGAGGCCCGACTGGCCCGAGTGGGTCGGCGTCGGGGAGCCGGCGGTGCGACCGCGGCGGCGAGGACCTCGCCCAAGCGCTTGTGCGCGATCTCGCGGTTCCTTAGCTGCGAGCGTTCCTGCGCGGCGATGACGGTGAGGACGCCATCCACAAGGCGGTCGGCCAGTCGTTCCAGCGCGCGGGCGCGGAGCACGGGTCCCATCCCGGTCGTGGTCTTCAGGTCAATGCTCAATTCAACGCGGGAATCAGTGGTGTTCACGGATTGGCCACCGGGACCCGACGAGCGGCTGAACCGCCACTGCAATTCGCGTTCGGGGATCGTCACCGAACGGCTCACTCGCACCGGACCCAGCATGCGGCCAGTATCCCTCGGCCTCAGGTCGCTCGACGAGCCACAGCTGAACAGAGCGCCCTGATGTCGGCGGCGTCCGTGCCACAACAACCGCCGATGAGCGCCGCGCCGGCCGTCAGCCACGCGGCCGCGAGGTCCGGCAAACCGGCGCCCTTGGCTCCCAGCCAGTGCTTGGCTACCGGGTCCCACCCGCCGCCCCGATTGGGATAGACGACGATCGGCTTGTCGGTGACGCCACGGGCCACCCGGATCAGATCCTCCACGAACTCGGGCGACGTGCAGTTGACACCCGCCGCGACCACCTGCGGTGCCGCCGCGACCAGCGCGACCGCCTCGGCGAACGGCGTGCCGTCCGCGAGGGTGGCGCCGTCGGCACATGTGAACGCGAACCACGCGCGGGCGTCCGGGAACCCTGCAAGCGCCTCCACGAGCGCCTGCGCTTCTACGATCGAGGGGATAGTCTCGATCGCCAGGAGATCCGGATCGACGCTCAGGAGGATCTCTATCCGACGGCGATGGAACGCCGTCAGTTCTGCGTGAGTCAGGCCGTAGTCACCGCGATACTCGGAGCCGTCGGCGAGGATCGCTCCGTACGGGCCAACGGACGCTGCGATGATCACCTCGCGGTCGGGAACGCTGGCGGCGGCCTCGCGCGCGATCGCAACACTCCCTCGAAGCGCGTCCTGCGCAGCGCCAGCGTCCAACCCACACGCGGCGAATCCTTCGAAGCTCACCTGATAGCTCGCGGTGATGAGAACATCGGCGCCAGCCTCAAGGAAGGCCACGTGCGCGGCCCGCACGGCGTCCGGATCTTCGAGCAGAACGTTCGCCGACCACAAGGGGTTCTGCAGGTCGGCCCCACCGAGTTCGAGCTGGGTGGAGAGGCCACCGTCAAGGATGAGGGTGCCGTGCTCCGCCAGCGCGCGCTCGATCGCGTCCATGCACCCAAGGCTAACCGCGAGCCCG
>JAYVBZ010000403.1:0-2181 GCA_043750215.1 Actinomycetota bacterium | reverse complement strand
GGTGTGACCCCCATCGCGCGTTGGAGCTGACGGCCTGCGTGATAGCTGGAGCGCACGAGGGGTCCGGCTTCAACATGCGTGATCCCGAGCTGTTCACCGGTGACCTTGTGCTGGTCGAACTCCTCTGGAGTGACCCAGCGATCCACGGGCAGGTGCTGTGGAGTCGGCTGCAGGTACTGTCCCATGGTCAGGATGTCGCACCCTGCGCCGACCAGATCTTCCATGGAAGGTGCGACCTCGTCAGGGCGTTCGCCCATCCCCAAGATGAGGTTCGACTTCACTACCTGGCCGGGACGAAGTCGCTTGGCAGCGCGCAGCACGTCCAGTGTTCTGTCGTAGCCGAACGCCGGGCGGATCCGGTCGTGCAGGCGGCGCACGGTCTCCAGATTGTGGGCGAACACATCAGGCGCCGCCCCGATGACGGTCGCGATATCGGGTTCGCCTCCCTTGAAGTCGCTGGGGAGCACTTCGATCTTGCACCCCGGGACGGCCTCTCGGACCGCGTGGATGGCCGCAGCCCAGATCCGCGCACCGCCGTCGGGAAGATCGTCACGGGCAACGCCCGTGAGCACCACATACCGAAGACCCATCTCCTTCACCGCCTGAGCTATGCGCTCGGGCTCACCCTCGTCGACGGGGTCGGGTCTGGCGGTCATGACGTCGCAGAATCCGCAGCGGCGGGTGCACTTGGAGCCGAGGATGAGGAAGGTAGCCTCCCGCTCCTCCCAGCATTCGCCGATATTCGGGCACATCGCCTCTTCGCACACGGTGTTGAGATCTAGGCCGCGCATGATCCCCTTCAGCTCCGCGGTGTTCGGACCGCTTTGGAGCCGAACCTTGAGCCAGGGGGGTTTGCGTTCACCGCGGATGTTGACGCCGCGCGCTTCACCCGGCCCGTTCGTCACACCAACGATCGGCAGGTGCAAACGTCGACCGGCCGGGTTGTGGTCGCGGGTGGGCACGTCGGAGAGTCTAGCCTCGGGATGCAGGAGTCTGGTGGCCCGTAGGATCGGCGCCGCCGCGGGGGTGCCCGTTCGCATGTCCGTTCGCAAGGGCGGGGGCGGGGAACGAGCTCTGGCCGGGTAGATGCACCTTGAACGATGCGCCCCCACCCGGTCGATCTTCCACCCAGGCTCGTCCACCGTGGAGCTCAGCGAACCGGGCCACGAGCGAGAGGCCGATCCCTGTCCCGGGGGAGTGGGGCGAGACGGTCGGGCCCTGCCGGAACGGTTCGAAGATGGCGTCGCGGAGAGGCTCGGGAACCCCGGGCCCGTCGTCCTCCACGGTTATCAGAACGCCGCCAAGATCTTCGTCAACCTTCAGCCATATGGTGCGATCGCCGCCGGTGTGCCGAACGGCGTTCACCACCAGGTTCTCGATGATCCGCTCGACCTTGGCAGGGTCTACCGCCATCTCGACAGATGCGGCGTGAACTTGGACGAGCCGGTCCGAAAGGGCGTCCAGATTGTCGATAACTCGACGCGCCAGCGAGCCGACATCGATGACCTGGTACTGAGGTTCGACGATGCCCCGGTTCAACCGGTCGATGTCCAGGAGGTCCTTAAGGAGGCGGTCGAGCTTCCGCGCGTTCGCGGAGAGCCGTTCCAATAGGTCGTTCCGATCTGCTTCAGGCATCTCTCTGGTTCGTTCCAACGTCAATGAGAGTCCGAGGATGGAAGTGAGCGGCGAGCGAAGCTCGTGAGAGACCGCCGCGAGGAACGTGTTCTTCATCTCGTCCAGCGCGCGCAGTCTCTCGGCAGCATCGCGCTCTCGTTGTTCGGAATCCCTGAGCGCTTGCTCCGCCAACTTGCGTTCGGTCACGTCGAAGATGACCCCTTGCAGGAAGAGAGGAGCGCCGGTTTCATCTCGGATAGTCGTCATCTCGTCGTGTACCCAGATCGTTCGGCCTTCGCGGGTGACCATGCGATAGTCAGCGCCCCAAGGCGCGTGGCTTGCCAGAGCTTCTCTATAGGTCGGCGCGATCATCTCGCGATCGTCTACATGAACGGACCTGAGCCACAGTTGAGGATCGTCCAGCCATTCCTGCGGGGTGTAGCCGGTCAAGTCGTACACATGCGGGCTGATGTAGGTCGTCCTCATGCTGTCGTCGGCCGCATCGACGTAGATGATGGCCGGAACATGCTCAACGATCGCTCGATAGCGTTCCTCTGCCTCGCGCAG
>JAYVBZ010000402.1:0-9948 GCA_043750215.1 Actinomycetota bacterium | reverse complement strand
GAAGTGATCGTCCTTCGGATCATCGCGTTGGACCGGGTCGTGCACGTGGTCATCTTCGGACTGCTATTCCTGGTGGGGCTGCTGTTCCGTCTGAACATCGGCCCGCTGCACGAGCAAGCCCAGCACATCCTGGATGCGCTCCAGGCCACCGCCGCGAACTCCAGCCAAGGCGGTTCCCAAGGGTTCATCGTTAGAGAGCTCACGAAGCTGGTCGATGTGCACTCGGCGACCGTCACCGTTCTCATGTTCACCGCGCTGGCGTACTTCGTCCTGGAGCTGATCGAAGCGATCGGCCTGTGGCACGAGAAGCGATGGGCCGAGTACCTCACCGTGGTCGCGACCTCCGGCCTGCTCCCTCTGGAGATCATCGAACTCCTCCGCAAGGTCACGGTCATCCGTGTCGGGGCGCTCGTGATCAACCTCGCCATCGTGATCTGGTTGCTCTACCGCAAGCGCCTGTTCGGGATCGCGGGCGGCGCGAAGTCGCTGCAGCATGCGGCTGAAGACCCAGCCGTTCTGCTGGCTCCTCCCGCTCGCGTCGGCGAGTCCGACGTCGGTTCGGGCTACGCTGTGCCTCCCGGAAGGAGTGTCCTTTGAAGCTCGTGACCGCCATCGTGAAACCCCACCGCATCGACGAGGTGAAGGAGGCCCTGCGCGACATCGGCGTGAACGGACTCACCACCACCGACGTGGAGGGGTTCGGCCGCCAGCGGGGACATACCGAGGTCTATCGAGGCGCCGAGTATCAGGTGGACTTCGTCCCCAAGGTCAAGATCGAGGTGTTGGTCGCCGACGGCGACGTGGCCGGCGTCGTCGATGCCATCGTAAAGGCGGCACGAACCGGGAAGATCGGCGACGGGAAACTCTGGGTCACCGAAGCCGAGCAGGTCATCCGTATCCGGACCGGTGAGATGGGTCCCGACGCCCTCTAGCTCGTCCGGAGCCCACCTGTGACCGACCCGACCGCCACACTCCAGGACGAACTCGCCGCGTTGGACCGCGCGTACTCGCCCGGTTCCCACGGGCTGTGGTCCGCACGCAAGCGGACGGGCGTGGTGGATGCGTGCCTGAAGGCGTTGTTCGACCAGGCAGAAGCGCCGGACGGTGTTGCGCTGGCCGCGCTAGGGGGCTACGGACGAGCCAGGCAGTTCCCTTTCTCCGACATCGACCTCTTGATCCTGCACGACGGTTCGGACCCCGACGCCATCGCGACCCTCACCGATCATGTGCTCTATCCACTATGGGATGCAGGCTTCGAACTCGGTCAAGCCGTTCGCACCCCCGCTGAATGTGTGGAGATGGCCGCGGAACGGTTCGATGTCCTCACCGCGATGCTCGACGGCCGGTTCCTGGCGGGAGATGAGAAGGTCCTTTCCGCTGCGCTTGGGTCCGTACGAGAACTCGCTACCAACGATCCACCTGTCTTCGCGTCCCGACTGAACGCCGCCGCGCTCGATCGGCTCGGTCGGTTCGGGTCCGCGGCGCACGGACTGGAGCCCAATCTCAAGGAAGGGAGCGGGGGGCTTCGGGATATCGCCTCGTTCGGGTGGTTGGAGTCCGCGTTCGGCGCATCCCTCGAGGAGGCTCGGTTGCTTCGACCGTCGGAACGCGACGCTATCGATGGGGCAGAGGAGTTCCTGACACGAGCCCGCAGCGCCATCCAGTTGGCGGCGGGTAAACGTAGAGACCGGCTCACGTCTGATCTTCAGCCGGGCGTTGCCGGCGCCATGGGGTTCCAGGACCAGCCTCGGCTACCCGCTCCCGACGGACTGATGCGGTCGGTGTTCGAGCATGCGCGGGCGGTGTCGCATATCCGCGATAACGTCTTCACCCGCGTGACTCGCGCAGGGGTGTCGGGCGCGCCCACTTCGGTGGATGGGAAACTCGACGCCGAAGGAGTCCTCCGCGCGCTCGAGGCGGGTTCAGCCGGTGACCTGGCCGATCCCGAACTCTTGGATCGTATCGAGCACGCGGATCTGCCCGACCCCGTCGCGTGGACCCCGGGCGTCCGCGACGCGTTCCTCGGGCTGGTTCGCTCGGCGATCAGTGCCCAGGCCCTGGACATGCTGGATCGGATCGGCGTGCTGTCGCGGTACCTGCCCGCCTGGTCTGATGTTCGCTGCCGTCCCCAGCGGGATCCTTACCATCGCTTCACCGTCGACGGGCATCTGACCGCGGCACTTGCGGGGATGGCTCGGATGCTCCAGGGCGAAGACTTGGACACCGACGACCCGTTCGAGTCCGACCTGGCTGCCCTCATCCACGATCGGGATGCGGTCTTGCTCGGGGCGCTCCTGCATGACATCGGCAAGAACGGTGGCGGGAACCACGTACCGGCGGGGGCCGAGATCGCCGCGGAGCTCCTGCGGGGGATGGGTGTCGCCCCGGCAACTCGCGACCTTGCGGCGTTCATGGTCGCCGAGCATCTTCTCTTGCCCGACACCGCCACGCGGCGTGACCTGAGTGAGGAGAACCTCATCCTCGGTGTGGCGGCCCGCGTCGCTACGACGGAACGGCTGGCGGCGCTCTACCTCTTGGCGAAGGCGGACGCCCTTGCCACCGGCCCCGCCGCGTGGACCCCGTGGCGAAGGAGTCTGGTCCGCGAACTCACCGTTCGTGTCATGCGCGTGTTCGAGCGCGGGGAGATGGGGACCGAGATCGCTGAACGGCTGGCCGACCGGCTGGCTCGGATCCGCGACCTGCTGGCGGGCGAACCGGATGCCGCGGTCGAACAGTTCTTGGCGCGGATGCCGAGCGGCTACTTCCTCTTCGTCGAACCGTCACACGCGGCCGCACACTTCTCGACCCTCGCGCCAGAGATAGGCGCGCACGAGGTCCGAACCGTTTCCCGACCGGGTGCGCGGGAGGGGAGCCACGAACTCTTGGTCGTCGCGACCGACCACCCCGGGCTGCTCTCGCAGATCGCGGGGTCGCTGGCGCTCGCGGGCCTGTCGGTGCAGTCGGCGCAAGTGTTCACCACGAGCGACCACGTCGCCGCCGACCTCTTCGAAGTGCAGGGTTCGTTCGGCGTCACGATCGAAGAGGACCGTTGGCGGTCGTTCCGCAAGACCTTGCGCCGGGCCGTTGAGGGCCGTGCCGGCCTGGCGCACCTGGTCGCGGAGAAGCGCGCGCACTACCCGGCCCCTTCATCACCCATCCCCACCACCGTGACGGTCGACAACGATGCCAGCGACTTCTACACGGTGGTCGAGGTGGGCGCGCCGGACGGGGTTGGATCGCTCTTCGAGATCACCAAGACGCTGGCCGATCTGGAGCTGGACGTGCACGTAGCCAAGGTCGCGACGTACCCAGGCCGGGTGATCGACGCTTTCTACGTCCGCCACGTGGATGGGACGAAGGTGACCGAGCCCGACCAGGTCGAGAAGATCGAGTCAGCGTTCCAGGGCTCTCCTCAGCAAGGTTGATGGAGGTGATAGCTCGGGAATCGGACCAGTGCCTGGGCGAGCGTCGCGAAGTGCGTGAGGTAGGTCTTGGACAGCTCTTTCCATCCGGGATCGTCGGCGCAATAGATGGTCGAGGCCGTCGGATATCTCGACGCGTAGTACCCGCCCGCGCCGGAACTCGAACCGGAGCCCCAGCCACCACCACCTCCTGAGCCTGCCCCTGAACCGGTCGGTGTCCCGCCGACATAGCGTCGATACGCGGCGACCCAGTTCGTCGCTTCTTGATGTTGAGCCGAGGCGAGCGAAAGTTGTCCGGCGCACACGAGGTCGTGCATGCGGTTCTCCAGCACGTCTTTGGTTCGGGCTCCCCACCGGCCGGCGTAAGGCTCGGGCCAGAGATTCCCGATCGCGTTGGAGCCGCCGAGTTCGAGTGAGATCAGATGGTCGACCTCGTGTTGATACGGAACCCAGGTGACGTGATATCGGGCATAGACCTGTGTCTTCTCGGCGTCCGAGACATCGCGCGCCGAAGTCGAGTACCCGGGCACACAGATCCGAGCCACGCCTACGTTGAGTGTGATCCCCGGCGTGAGCGCCAGGTTGGGCATGTCCACAGCGGGAACGCCGGGGGGGTGCGCGTTCCCCTGCGTGGGCTTACCAGTCGGGTGGTCGCTCGGGCGAGGGTGGTGACTCGGGTGCGGCCTCGGGGACGGGCGCGGCGGGTGAGTCGAAGCGGGACTGCTCTGAAAACCTCCAGGAACGCCAACGCGCGGAGCCACCGATGCGTTGCATCCCGCCAACAGGACAGCAGCGGCTGCTGTCAGCACCAGGACACGGAGTCGCTCCCTCGGTGAGTAGTGCTTGAGACCCATGCGAGCTCTCCCTAGTCCGGTCGAGACATCCGCAGGAACCGACGTTCGGTCCCACCGTCGAAGCGCCGTGTGTAGACATCACCCCGCGCGAACCCCGCTCGTTCGTAGGCCTTGATGGCGCGCTCGTTCCAGGGAAAGACATCTAACGCGAACGTGCTCGGCGACCATCGAGCCCGGGCAAACGCGAGGCCTGTTTCCACAAAGAGAACACCGGCTCCACGCCCGGTCAGGTCCGGCCGGAGCCCCAGGCCGATCTCCACCTCATCCTCCATCAGCACGAACCTGAAGAACCCGCACAGCCCCTCTTCGTCTGGGTCTACGACGGTGAACTGTCGCTCTCCGGTGACGATCTCCGCAAGTATCAGGTCGATGTCACCCGGATCGGCATCCAGGTCATAGGTCTGGTAGGGCTCCGGATAGTGCCACGTGCGCATGACCTCTACGTCATCCGCCGTCATGGGTCTCAGAGAGAAGTTCATCGGGTGGCCTCGTTTATAACAGGGCTCAGGGAGCCCTGTTAGGGTTCGGCGACCAATGGGAGATGCACTTCGACCCCTCTGGGACTTCGACGACCTCGACGCCAGCGAGCGTCGCTTTCGCGAACTCCTCGGTGGCCCTGCCCCCTCCGAACACGCCGAGCAATTGACCCAGCTGGCACGCGTTGAGGGCTTGCGCGGGAGGTTCGATGAGGGGGAACGGCTCCTGGGGGAGGCCGAACGCGCCGGCGACCCGAGCGCGCGTGTTACCGTCAGGATCGAGCTCGAGCGAGGCCGGCTCCGACGCTCCGGCGGGGACCGCGCGGCGGCGTATGCGATGTTCGAAGAGGCGCATGAGTCCGCGGTCGCTGCGGGCGAGCAGTTCCTTGCCGTCGACGCCGCGCACATGGCGGCGCTAGCCGCTCCCGATCGGGGCGGCATGCAGGCGTGGACCCAAACAGGCATCGAGATCGCCGAGAACTCGGTCGATCCGCAGGTCGCCCATTGGCTGGGGGTTCTGCTCAACAACCTCGGATGGGATCATTTCGACGCCGGCGAGTTCGAGGCTGCGCTGGACGTGTTCGCACAGGCGCTGACCGCTCGGAAGCAGCACCCCGAGGACTCGGCCCAGATCGAGGTCGCGAGATATGCGGTGGGCAAGACACTCCGGGCACTCGGCCGATCCGCTGAGGCGGCCGTGATGCTGGAGCGATCGATCGCGTGGACGAACACCGTCGGGGCGCCGGATGGCTGGTTCCACGAGGAGCTGGCCGAAGACTACGCCGCGCTCGACCGGCTCGATGAGGCATCCGAGCAAGCCGCGCTGGCGATCCCCCTCCTCCAAGCCGCCGATCCGGGATTCGAAGCCGACACGGAGCGCGCTGCAAGGTTGCGCGAGCTCGCCGGGGGGTTCTGACCGGGGAGCCCAAGACCCCTACACGGCCGAGCTGGCCCGTGAGAGGCTCCACGATCACATCCGAGAACGCCTGAGCGACTCGCCGAAGTCCGCGAAGTCACGATCTCGCAGCAGGGTCCTGCACAGACGAGGCGCTGGCCGCCGCCATCGATCTGGCCGTTGGACTCAGAAGCCCGAGCCTCCGATAAACCCGGTGCGGTTCAGTGCGGTTCAACCCCTGCTCCTCTGGAGAATGAGTACAAGACCGATTTGCCGGTAGATCCGGACCTCGGGCGACTTCACTCTAGTGGGGAATCGCTGGAGAATCCGGACCTGAGGGACAACGAGCAAGCCGTTATAGCAGGTCTTGCAGGCGTTTCGCCATCTTCGGGCTCGCGCCCTCGTCTTCATGCTTGAAGTAACAGAAGATCGATGAGCCGCTCTCGAGCGCGGGGTTGATCTTGTCGGCCCAACCCTGCAGCTCGGCGTCGGTGTACTCGGTCTTGCGGAGGCGAAGGTAGCCGGCGGGCTCCCAGCTGAGGTCCTCGGGCTTCGGATCCTTATCGTCGGTCTGGGCGACGCACCACGCAACGCCTTGCGACAACAGTAGTTCGCGCGCTTCGCTCCACGAGTCGTGCCGGAACTCCATCGCGAACGTCGGCGTTCCCGGCCCAGGGGGAGGGAGATACCCGACGAACCCTTCGATGAGCCCGCGGTCGTACTTCAGGTTCGGCGGGCATTGGAACAGAACGCAGCCGAGCCGGTCGCCCAAGAACTTCGCTCGTTCTAGGAAGGCGCGGACGTCCTCATCCGTATCTGCGAGCCGTTTCCAATGGGTGATCTTCTGGCTCGCCTTCAGGGTGAATACGAAGCCGGGCTGGGCCTGTTCGCGCCAGGTGGTGAGCGTCTTCTCGCTGGGGAAGCGCCTGAAGGTGTAGTTGATCTCGACGGAGCTGAGCTGGCCGGAGTAGTACGCGAGCATCTCGCGTTCCTTCGTCCCCTCGGGGTAGAACACGTCGTGTTTCCACTCGGGATAGGCGAAGCCCGACGTACCAAGGTAGAAGCTCCCGCTCATGGCGTGCATCATGGCACGGGATGAGCGGACCTGAGGAGAGACTCACTGTTTCTACGCCCTCGGGCGATGTCAGCGCTGCCTACTTGCGGCCCGCGAAACCTTGGGCCTCGATCGTCATCGCCCATGGCGCCGGTGCCGGGATGGACCACCCGTTCCTGGTTGGGTTCGCGCGCGCCATCGCAGACGAGGGCGTTGCGGCGCTGCGCGTCAACTTCCCCTACATGCAGGCCGGACGGCGTTCGCCCGATCGCCCGGCGGTGGCGGTCGCCGCGCTCATCGCTGCCTTCGATGTGGCCACGGTTCGCGCGAAGCCGCGCGAGCCGGTCTGGATCAGCGGCAAGTCGTTCGGCGGGCGGATGGGGTCGGTCGCGGTCTCAGAAGGGCTACCCGCGGCCGGTCTCGTGTTCCTCGGGTATCCGCTGCATCCGCCCGGGAAGCCCGAGCGTGTCAGGGATGAGCACCTCTACGCGATAGAGGTTCCCATGCTGTTCCTCCAGGGCACCAACGATCCCTTCGCGACTCCGGCGGTCCTGAACCCGGTGTTGCAGCGACTGGGGAGGCGGGCGACGCTTCACGCCATCGAAGGCGGCGGGCATTCGTTCGAGGTGCGGGGGGCCAAGCGAGATGCCAGGGAGACGGGGGCCTCGCTCGCGCCCATCGCGGCTGCCTTCATGCGCGAACATGCGGGACACTGATAGCCATGCCACGCAAGAACCGACGAGACCCGCAGTTCTTCGAGCAGCCTGTGGCGCCGCCCGCGCGTTCGGACGCACCGAGGTGGGCGAGCGCGCCCGGCTACGACGTCCGCCACGTCGGCGGGCAGAAGGAGTACCGGTGCCCAGGCTGCGATCACATGGTCTGGGCCGGCGTCTGGCACCTGGTGGTCGTACCGGACGAGGATGTCGACGCCCGCCGTCACTGGCACACCGAATGCTGGAAACGCGAGCTGAAACGCCTCGGCATCTTCCGCCCTTCGTTCGACGGCTAAACCCCACCGCGACAGCGTCATACGCGCCGGGATACCATCCGCTCCATGGATCAGCCGGTGCGGGCACGTGTGTGGGCCACAGGAGGGCGCTGGTACGCCCACATCCTGGACTCGCCGGCCTACATAGAGGTGACCGGCACATCAAGAGAGGCATGTGTTCGTGAGCTTCGGAAACTCACCGGCGATGACGTGATGCTCACGCTGGAGGTTATCCCGCAGGTGGTCGGTGTCGCGGAGGCGGCGGAGATCCTTGGATGGGACAAGCGGCGCGTGGTCACCTACATCGACCGGGGGTCGTTCCCCGAGCCGATCACCGCGCTCGCCTCCGGCCGCATCTGGCTCCGCGAGGACGTCGAGACCTACGCCGCGCAATGGCACGCGCGCCATTCCGCCAGGCCGGTCAACCCCGCCAAGTAAGATTCCACCGCGCATGAGCGATCAACCCGAGCGGCGGCTCTATCTCATCCGTCACGGAAGGGCCTCCCACAGTTCGACCGGGGAACTCCGGACAGCTCGTGGGCTGGTCGCCGACCCGCCGTTGGACGATGTCGGTACCGATCAGGCCGAGATCCTCACTCGCCGACTGCTCAAGATGCGTCCTCCCGCGGGCCTCTACGTCTCGCCCCTCGCACGGGCCCGACAAACCGTGGCTCCCTACGAACGGGAGACCGGTCAGATAGCGACCGTCGTCGATGATCTGGCGGAGTGGTTCGGCGGCGACTGGGAGTTCAAGGAGTTCGAGGAACTGATCCACGAACACCCCGAGATGCCCAACCGGGTCCTCATGCAGGACCCGGTATTCGAACTGGCTCCCGGCGCTGAATCGAAGGCCGGCTTC
Source organism: Actinomycetota bacterium (assembly GCA_043750215.1). Classification (GTDB taxonomy): domain Bacteria; phylum Actinomycetota; class UBA4738; order UBA4738; family HRBIN12; genus JANXVR01. The sequence goes on along the minus strand of JAYVBZ010000402.1, from coordinate 1,400 downwards.
CAAGGGCGCGTGGTCCCAGCGGTGGAGGCGGTGTTGGCTGCGCACCCGGACGGCGATGTGTGGATCGTCTGCCATGGCGGCGTCATCAACGTCTTCCTCAGCCAGGTGCTGGGTCTGCACCCACAGCAAGAGTTGTTCTTCCTGCCGCCCAACACTTCGCTCAACACGCTCCGGATCGTGGGAGAAGAGCGGTTCGTGTGGTTCATCGCGGATGACACGCACATCACCCAACCCGACCTCTACACCGACCGATAGACTTCCCTCAACAGCCAACCCGAAGGAGCGAACACCATGGCCGTGAAGTTCCTCTCGACGGAGTGGGCCGATGCCGTGACGGCAGCCCTGAACTCCAGCGCAGACTTCAAAGCAGCCGCCGCGAACCAGAAGGCGACCATCCAGCAAGTCATCACGGGCGACGCGGAGACCCACTATTGGATCGTCATCGCCGACGCCACCATCGAGATGGGAGTCGGCGACGCCACCGCCCCCGACGCCACCATCACCCAGAGCTACGACACCGCGGTGGGGTTGGCGAAGGGAACCGTCTCCGCAGTTACCGCATTCATGACCGGCAAGATCAAGGTGACCGGGAACATGGGGATGCTCCTCGGGCTCCAAGGAGCGTTGGGCCAGCTGCCGATCGCCATGGGCACCATCGACGTCGAGTACTAGGCCGAGGGCTCCGCGACCGAGATCGTGGCGTCCGCGGTGGCGATCAGCGTGCCATCGGCGGTAGAGATCTCTGCGGTCGCGAAGGCTAGGGTGCGCCCCACCTTCGTCGTTCTGCCGATCGCGGTCAGGAGTCCCTTCTCCGAGGTCGCCGCGCGCAAGTACCGGATGCCCAGCTGCACCGTGACATGGGGCCGCCCGGCAGGCAGTTGGGTCCGGACCGCAAGGCCCATGGCAGTATCGGCCAGCAACGCCAGCAGACCACCGTGGACCAGGCCCTGGACGTTCGTGTGTGCCCCTCCCGGGGTGAACGAAAGCGCCACCAGGCCGGGTCCGGCTCGATCTAATCCGATGCCGGTTTCCAGGTAGAGCGGGGTGGCCGCAAGCAGGCTCTTGAGGTCCTCTTCCAGCGGGTTCACGCGCGCATCCTAGCCCGGCGCTTGTCATCTGGGGCCGAACCCTGCCACGATGTGCCGGACATGGAACGTACCTACCGCTACTGGTTCTTCTACTTCGGGCCCGGCCCGGCGTAGTCACCTGTAGCCAACGAACACAGGGACCCCGGGCCGGAACACCCGGGGTTTTCGTTTCCCCGGGACGGGCCACCGGGCGAACGGGAGGTCAGCGATGGTTGTCGTGATGAAGCAAGGGGCCACAGAGGCCGACATAGAACAGGTCTGCGACAAGGTTCGCAATGCCGGCGGCGAGGCGTTCGTCAGCCGCGGAACGGT
>JAYVBZ010000401.1:0-3456 GCA_043750215.1 Actinomycetota bacterium | reverse complement strand
GGTGCCCGAGCAGGGGTCGCTCGGTGCCTCTGGTGACCTGGCCCCGCTGGCCAACCTCGCGCTCCCGCTCATCGGTCTCGGAGAGATCCTCTCCGACGACGAAGGTCACACCACGGAGCCCTCAGCGGCGGTCTTCACTCGCGAGGGTTTGGATCCGCTCACGTTGGCGGCCAAGGAGGGCCTTGCCTTGGTGAACGGCACGCAGGGGATGCTCGCGATCGGGATCCTCGCCGCGGAGCGCGCACGCCTGCTCACGCAGACGGCAGATCTCATCGCGGCTATGACCATCGAAGCCGCGCTCGGAACGGATGCCCCGTTCGACCAGCGCCTGCAACTCCTGCGACCGCACCCCGGTCAAGCCTCAAGCGCCTCGAACCTTCGGAGGCTCTTGGCGGGCTCCCCGATCCTTGCCTCACATCGCGACAGTCCCCATCTCGTGCAGGACGCGTACTCGCTCCGTTGCGCTCCTCAGGTCCACGGCGCCGCCCGTGATGTCCTGGGATACGTGCAGGGGGTCCTGGCGACTGAGGCGAACGCCGTGAGCGACAACCCCATCGTATTCCCCGACACGGGCGAGGTGATGTCCGGCGGGAACTTCCACGGCATGCCCGTCGCCGTCGCGCTGGATGCACTGTGCGCACCGCTCGTCGGCCTGGCATCCATCAGCGAACGCCGTCTGTACCGACTCCTGGACCACAAGCAGTCGAACGGTCTTCCTCCGTTCCTGGTGGACGCGAGCGGCCTCAACAGCGGGTTCATGCTGGTCCAGTACACGGCCGCTTCCCTGGTTAGCGAATGTAAGTCCCTGGCCCACCCGGCTTCGGTCGACTCCATCCCCTCAAGCGCGGGGCAGGAGGACCACGTGAGCATGGGGATGATCGCTGCACGTCACGCCCGCGAGATCGTGGGGAACGCGGAGATGGTTCTGGCGCTGGAGGCACTGGGCGCCGCACAAGCGCTGGATCTCCGGGCGCCCCTGGTCCCCGGCCCGGCCACGCGCGCGGTGCATGATGCTCTCCGTCAGCGCGTTCCGTTCTTCGACCACGATCGTGAGTTCGGTCCCGATATCGCGGCGGCGGTCGCCATGGTGCGCGATGGCTCGCTGGTTGCGGCCGTGGAAGCGGTCACCGGCCGACTGGACTAGATCAGGCGGACGCCGATCCGCTCACCATCAGGCCGGCGACGAACGTGTTCATCACGGGGTTGTGGCCGGGCCGGTAGGGAACCTGTGCGAACGAGGGTTCCTCTAGCAAGAGGATGTCAGCGCGTTTCCCCGGCTCCAGCGTTCCCCGGTCGGTGAGGCCGAGCACCCATGCGGGATTCGCCGTGGCGGCTGTGAGGGTTTCAAGTGGCGTCAATCCGTACAGCGTCGCGGCCGTCGCGATGGCCTCCGGCATGGAGCAGATCGGTGACGTTCCCGGATTGAAGTCGGTCGCGATGGCGATCGCCGCCCCCTGCCCGCGCAACGCCTCGACCGGAGGTCGGTTGGTGCGCAGGAAGAACGTTGACGCCGGGAGCAGCATGGCGACCGTGCCAGGCGCCGCCGCGAGTGCGGCAACGCCGCTGGGGGAGCAATTGTTGAGATGGTCGGCGCTGCGAGCGCCCAGACCCACCGCGGCCTCGGCCGCACCCGAGGGCCCAAGCTGATCCGCATGAACCCGAAGTGGAAGCCCCCACCGGGTGGCTGCCTCCGCCACCGCAGCCAGGTCGTCCACCGTGAACGCGATGTCTTCTACGTAGACGTCCACCTGGTCGGCCAGGCCCAGCTTCGCCGCCTCGGGGATGAGCTCGTTACAGGCGGTTCGAACCCAGTCGGCGCGCGTCATTCCTGCCGGGACCGCGTGGCAGGCAAGCAAGGTGACCCGGACAGCTTGGGTGGCCTCCCGACCCAGGCGTCGTGCCAGCCGGGCGGCCCGCAGCTCTTCTTCCACGGAGAGGCCGTAGCCGGTCTTGAGTTCGACGGAGGTGGTGCCGTGGTCCAGCATCTGGTCCAACAGCGGACGGCAGAACGCGACGACGGCGTCGTCGGAAGCCTCGCGAAGCATCCGAGACGAACGGAAGATCCCGCCTTCCTCCCCGTGCAGGTCCCGGTAGGAAGCTCCGAGCAGTCGCGCCTCGAACTCGTCGGCCCGCCATCCGTAGAACGGCAGGTGGACATGCGCGTCCACGAAGCCGGGCACCAGGCATCCGCTGCCGGGACCGCCCAGGTCGGGTTCCCATGGCAGCCCTTCTGCCGGGCCGGCGTAGGTGATGATCCCGTCCTCCCAGGCGATGCCTGCGGGAGCGGGCGTCGCCGTCGCGGCAAACGCGTCGCCTCTGGCAGGGAGTGGGCCCAGCGCGGTGGCCATGCCGGCCGCAACCACTGCCCCTCGTGTCATGCGGCCAGCCTAACGCGCGCCGGACCTACACTCATCCGTATGCGCGTCTCCCGTTCGGTGGAGGTTCCGGCTGCGCCCGAGGTGGTGTGGGCCGTCCTGCTGGATTGGGAGCGACAGGCCCAATGGATGCGCGACGCCGACCGCGTCGAAGTGCGATCGCCCGAGCGAGAAGGGCTAGGTGTGGTCGTTGCGGTCAAGACCCGGGTGTTCGACGTTCCGCTCTTCACGGAGGTACTCGAGGTGGTGGGTTGGGCCCCGCCGACCCTCCTGGTGCTCGCGCATCGCAGCGGGATCAGGGGAAGAGGAGAATGGCTGCTCGAGCCTGTGCCGGCGGGGACGCGATTCACCTGGACGGAAGATATCCGGCTCCCGGTGCCCGTGCTGGGCGAGCTTGCGCTCCGTGTCTATCGCCCGTTCATGCGGTGGCTCATGGGCGGCACGATGGATGATCTGGCCGGGTTCGTTCGCCGCCAGGGCAGCGCTTACGGAGCGGCAGAGGCCGTGTGATTCGAGGCGTCGACGTTCGCCCCGTCCGCTGGGGATAGGGTCGCGACCGTGACGCGATCGCGCCCGGCGTCCTTGGATTCGTAGAGGGCGGTGTCGGCTGCCACCAGCAGAGCGGTCGCATCGTTGACGAGCTCGCCGTGTCGAGTGACCACGCCAAGGCTGGCGGTGACCTCCAGAGATCCGGCGGTGGTGTTGATCGGGGTTCTGCCGATCGCTCCGCGGATCCGCTGGGCGGCGGCCTCTGCCTCCTCCGGGAGCGTGCCCGGCAGGACCACCATGAACTCTTCGCCTCCGAAGCGCCCGACCGAATCGTAGACCCGCACAGCCTTCCCTAGACGCTCGGAGATCTCTCGGAGTACCTCGTCGCCGACCATGTGACCGTGGCCGTCGTTCACCAACTTGAAGTGGTCGAGGTCAACCATGATGAGGCTCACCGTGGAGCCCTCTCGGTCCGATCGGGCCATCTCCTCGATGAGGATCTCCATGATGCGGTTGTGGTTCCACAGGCCGGTCAGCGGATCATGGGTGGCCGCTTCCTCCGCGGCCGCCTTCGCAGCGTGCAGCTCTGCTT
>JAYVBZ010000400.1:0-2334 GCA_043750215.1 Actinomycetota bacterium | reverse complement strand
CGCACAGTCGCTCGCCGCCGCCGGCGCCACTACATTCGTGGAGTGTGGAGCCGGAGCGGTCTTGACCACACTCGCCAAACGGGTGGTACCGGGGCTCTTGGCGGTCGCGGTGGGCTCCCCTGATGCCGCGGTCACGGCGCTCTCCGCCTAGCGCTACGCGTGCTCGACCTTCTGCCTGCGCAACCCCCTCCCCTGTCCGATATCCTCGGGCGCGTGACCCGCACCGCAGCCATCGCTGGCGTTGGATCCGCGCTCCCCCCCAACCGCGTGTCCAACAGCTACTTCGAATCCCTGGTCGAGACATCTGACGAGTGGATCCAAGACCGCACCGGTATCGCTGCCCGCCACTTCGCCGCCGAGGGCCAAACCACCTCTGACCTGGCAGAACAGGCCGCCAGACTGGCGCTTCAGAGCGCCGGGATCGGCCCGGAACAGCTCGACATGATCATCGTGGCCACCTGCACTGGGGACACTCCGATCCCCTCGACCGCCGTGTGGGTCCAGCGGAAGCTTGGCATCAGGTGTCCTGCATTCGACGTGAACGCGGCCTGCGCTGGGTTCTCCTACGCCTTATCTACCGGGATCGCGTTCGTGAAGTCGGGTGTCGCGGAAACGGTGTTGGTCATCGGCGCCGAAGTGATGTCGCGCGTTCTGGATTTGACCGACCGAACCACCTGCGTGCTGTTCGGCGACGGAGCGGGCGCAGTCATCCTCAGACCCACAGAGATCGGCGGCGCGGAAGGGTCCATCCTCGGCGCCGACGGAACCGCCGCCGAGATCCTCATCATCCCTGGCGGCGGTTCGCGGATGCCTGCCTCCGCCGAAAGCGTGGCGGCTCGTGCACATTCCATCCGCATGCCGAACGGACGCGAGGTTTTCAAACGCGCTGTAGTAGAGATGGCCGCCGCATGTCGAGAACTGTTGGAGAAGTCCGGCTACACGGCCGACGATGTCGATGTCCTGATCCCCCACCAAGCGAACGCACGGATCATGGTGGCGGTGGCCGAACGGCTTGGCGTCACGGGCGAGCGCGCGGTGATCGACGTGGCAGAGGTCGGCAACACATCGGCCGCGTCTGTGCCGATCGCGCTTGATCGCGCGTGGCGCGCCGGGCGTATCAAGGAAGGCGACCTGGTCCTGCTCACCAGCTTCGGCGCGGGATTGTCATGGGGCGCCAGCCTCATCCGCTGGACCATGCGGGAGCCGGCATGAACAAGGTCGCGGTCGTCACCGGCGCCACACGAGGGATCGGTCGTTCGACGGCCGAGCATCTAGCCGGGTTGGGGTGGACCGTGGCCATCGGGTACCGGAGTGACGAGGCGGCCGCTAAGGAAACCCTGACATCCCTGGAAGCAGCCGGCACGCCGGGTCTTGCGGTCTTCCTGGACACCACGGACGAAGCCGGCGTGACGGAGGCATTCCGCAGGATCACCAACGAAGTCGGGAACGTCACCGGCTTGGTGAACAACGCGGGATTCAGCCAAGACGGCCTTCTCCTGAAGTACAACATGGAGACCTACGACAAGGTCATGGCCACCAATGTTCGGGGGGCGTTCCTGTGTTCGAAGGCCGCGATGCGGGGCATGCTGCGGGAGAAGTTCGGCCGGATCGTGAACATGTCCTCGGCGGTCGCCCTGCGGGGCAACGCCGGGCAGACCGTCTACGCCGCCTCCAAGACCGCCCTCCTTGGGCTCACGAAGTCCCTGGCACGAGAGGTCGGCAGTAAGGGCATCACGGTGAATGCCGTCTGCCCGGGCCTGGTCGACACGGAGATGACCTCCCACCTACAGGACCGCGCCCGCTCCTACTACGTTGATCAAACACCGATCGGCCGCACCGCAACGCTTGACGAGGTGGCGGCCGTGGTCGGATTCCTGATGTCCGATGGTGCGTCGTACGTGAACGGCGCCGTGATCCCCGTGGACGGGGGCCTCACGGCGTAGTCGATACCCCCGTCCGGCGGATACGCTCGTCGGAACCTGAGATGGATACGGAAGCAGGAGGAAGATCATGGATCGTTCGGAGATCGAGGCTCGCGTTCGCAAGGTGCTCGCGGAGCAGTTGGCGGTAGAGGAGTCGCAGTGCGTGCCCGACGCCCGGTTCGCTGAGGATCTCAACGCCGATTCGCTCGACCTGGTCGAGGCGGTTCTGGCGCTTGAAGAGGAGTGGAGTATCGAGATCCCCGAGGACGAGATGGAGTCGGTGAAGACCGTGGGCCAAGCAGTGGACCTCGTGGTCTCCAAGCTCGGCGCCTGAGTTCGTTCGCGACACCATCGTGCCGAAGGAAGCAGGGACAGTGGATCGTCGGAAGGTCGTCATCACCGGGATCGGACC
>JAYVBZ010000399.1:0-4091 GCA_043750215.1 Actinomycetota bacterium | reverse complement strand
CCCCGATCAACTGCGGGCCGCGACGCGAGCGCCGAGCCGTTGCCGAAGTTGGAGCCCGCGGCCGAAGCCGGCTGGGCGAGCGCGACGATCAAGAAGGCCGCTGGGACGAGAGCGTACAAACGTCGAGTCATACAGAGGGTGTTTCCCCGGTCGGGCTTCGCACGCTATCACATCGGCTCTACCAGCCCGGGAACCACGCGGTCGTTCGGGGGACGGTCAAGCGGAGAAGTATGTGGTGTTCGCTGACACCCGTTCCCCTTGCAGCACAACGCCACCGGGAACGACGGCCCGCTCTCCCAGCACCGAGTCCTCTATCGCTGCCCTCGCCCCGACCTCGGCGTCGGTGCCGATCACGCTTCGGAGGACCCGGGCGCCCGGAAGGACCTGCGCGCCCGGAAGAAGTACCGAGTCATCGACCTGCGCGTCGGCTCCGATCCGCGCCCCCGCTCCGATGGCAACCCAGTGCCCGACATGTGCGCGCGAGTCCACGCCGGCGCCATCGCCGAGCCACGGGGCTGGGTATGTCACGCCGTGCACCCTGCCCTCGAGCATGTCGAAATGCGCCTGGAGGTAGTTCTGGGGTGTTCCCAGGTCCAGCCAGTACGCATCGGACGGGAAGCCGTAGACGGGCTGGCCCGACGCGATGATCCCCGGGAAGATCTCGCGTTCGATGGACGCGGCCACGCCCGGCTCCCACACACCCATGCCGGCAGGGTCGATGAGATAGGTGCCGGCGTTGATATCGCCGGGGATGAGCTCGGTCGGCTTCTCGCGGAACTCCCGCACCCGTCCATCTGGATCCGTGATCACCAGCCCGAACGCGCGCGCGTCTTCGACGCGATGCAAGGCGATAGTGGCGACGGCGGCATGGTCGCGGTGATGGGCCAACATGGCGGTCAGATCGAGGTCGGTGAGGATGTCACCGTTGAGTGCGAAGAACGGCTCCGTTCCCAGGCGGTCGAGCGCGTTAACGATGGCGCCTCCCGTTCCAAGTGGCGCCGTCTCCGTGATCCACGTCACACGCGGGTGACCGTGTCGCGACTGGATGAACGGGCCGAACGTCTCTTCCAGATACGGGCTGGAGAGGACGACCTCCGTGACCCCGTGCCGACCCAGGTGGTCCAGTACATGCGCCAGGGAAGGCCGATCCATCAGAGGCAACAACGGCTTCGGCATGGTCTCGGTCAGCGGACGCATCCGCGTTCCTTCCCCGCCCACCAACACTACGGCCTTCATCAGCGAACGAACCTCCCTCTGAGCCAATCGAGCTCAGCGCGCACGGTGAGCGCCGCCCACGCGAACGGCACCGTAACCTTCCGCCATCCGCGGACCCGGTGCTTACGGTAGTACCGGAAGATAGACGCGGAATGCATCCGGCTCATCCGCCTGGACCTGCCCCTCGAGATCCCGATCGCATGGATGATCTCCACCTTCGGCGTGAAGAGTACGGACCAGCCCGCGCTCCGAAGACGCGTGGCCATGTCCAACTCCTCGGCGAATAGCGGGAATCCCTCGTCGAAGAGACCGACCTCATCCAGGGCGACGCGCGGGATCAACATGCAGGCCCCACTCACCCAATCGACGATGCGCTCGGTCGTACGGTCCCAACCCTGCATGTGGTATCGGCGCGTGAACGGGTTGGCCGGAACGAACGGAGAGAGGAATGCATGTGCGACGGCGTCCATCACGTTCGGCAGCGGACGGCCGCTCGGATACATGGAACCGTCGGGGTTGCGGATCGCGGGGCCGACGATCCCGGCCTTGGGGTTCGCGCGCGCCACCGCGACGTAGTCGGCAAGCGTGCCGAGATGCCATTCAGCGTCGGGGTTGAGGAGCAACACGTACGGCGCGCTCGTTGCTTTGATCCCCTGGTTCCATGCCGGTGAGAGATAGATATTCCGCGGGTTCTCGATCAGGCGAGCCCACGGGTGCGCCGCCACCGCACGCAGGTGAGAACCATCGCGTGATGCGTTGTCGATGACCAGGACGTCGGTGGTGATCTCGCCGCGATGAGTCTCCAAGGTCTCGAGACACCGCTCCAGATATCCACGGGTGTTGTAGTTGACGATGACGATGGCAAGCTCGGCGCTCGCGCCTGCGTTCATGCGGTGCGGGCGACCAGGACGATCCCGGCGATGACGAGCGCAACGCCCGCCCATCGAAGTGGCGGGACGGATTCGTGCAGCACCGTGAGCGAGGCGAGCACGATGATCACGTAGCTGAGCGCCGCGAACGGATAGGCGAACGACAGCTCCACGCGGGAAAGGGCGAAGAGCCACACGACCGCCGACACGCCGAACAGCGCAAGCCCGCCCCACACCACAGGAGAGGCGGCAAGATCCTTCAGTCCGGTTCCTCCCAGGGCGATATGTCCCCCGCCGCTCGCCTTGGTCACCCGGTCCACGCCGATCTTCAAGGTAACCTGGGCCATGCCGGCCAGGCAGACAGATGCGAGGATGAGGACCAGATTCATCGGGTCGCCTTTCGTGTGGGTTGAGGAGGACGGCGCACCTGCAGTCACAGGTCCTCCACGTTGGCATCCATCGCGATGAACACCTGATCCCGGCGTTCGCCGGACTGCCGCACTTCGAACGAGTAGCGCTGATCTTGCACGTGATACACCCGGCTGACGTCGCGCCCGTGAACACCGAGCGTCACCCAGTATCGTCCTTGGACCAGCGGCATAGCCTTCAGATGGAACACCACCCGCTTCTTCCCGTCGAACCTCCCGAGCTGGATCTGCTCGGACCCGGTGTCGCCGCCGAAGACGTAGCGATTCGTGCCGTCGTGGAGCGCGAACGACACCACGGGATCCTCGATGGGCGCGTTCGCCTTGAGATCGATCTGGATGGTGAGCGATTCGCCCGGATGGACGGGACCATCCGTAGCGCCGGAGAACCGGATGAGTTCGGCGCCGACGATCTCGATCTCCTTCGAGCCTTCTTCAGTCGCGTAATCAAGATCCTTGTGCAGGATCTTCAGACGCAGCTCTCGGACGACCTCGTCGGGATGGCCCATCTTGTAGACCACACCGTGGTCCAGCATCACCGCTTCGTCGCAGATCTGGCGAACCGTATCCAGGGCGTGGGTAACCAGCACGATGGTGCGACCGTCCCGCTGGAACTGCGCCACGCGGTCAAGACAACGTGCCTGGAATGCCTCGTCACCAACCGCCAGCACCTCGTCGATGAGCAAGATGTCCGGCTCGACGTGAACGGCCACCGCGAACCCCAGCCGCACCAACATCCCAGACGAATAGAACTTCACCTGCGTGTCCATGAACTCGCCCAACTCGGCGAAGGACACGATGTCGTCGAACACCCTGTCCGTGTCCTTGCGGTTCAAGCCCAGGAACGCCGCGTTGAGGTAGACGTTCTCGCGCCCGGTCAGCTCCGGGTGGAATCCAGCCCCCAGCTCCAGCAACGCCGCTATCCGACCGCGCTGTCGGATGATGCCCTCGGTCGGCCGCAGGATGCCTGCGATGCACTTCAAGAGCGTGGTCTTGCCCGACCCGTTGTGACCGATGAGTGCGACCGACTTGCCCGCGGGCACGTCGAACGTCACATCTCTGAGCGCCCAGAAATCCTCGGCGCGAGTACGACCGGAAAGCAGCCGCGCCTTCAGGGACCCCGGCTTCTCCTTGTAGAGCCGGAAGACCTTGGAGATATCTCGGATCTCGATCGCGGCAGCCACTACAGCTCCTCAGCGAAATCGCCGGATAGCCGGAAGAACTTCCCCCACGTGATCCGCAGGAACACGAGCGAGATCAGGAGCGCGATCCCAAGGAGTTCGGCAAGCCACACGACGGTCACGTCCGGAAGAACGGCATGCACTTGGCCCGCGTCCGTCGTGGGTTGGACACCGTATAGCGCACGCTGGAAGCCCATGACGATGGAGGCCAAGGGATTCAACAGGTAGCCGTACCAGACGAAAGGATGCGGCGTGACCGCGTTGTCCCCCGGGTTGCCGTTCACGAAGTAGTTCTGGACCAGGTACGCCGAGTAGACGATCGGCGTGAACCAGAACCAAACGAGCAGACCGAGGTTGACCAGGTGCTGGACGTCTCGGTAGCGAACGTTGAGCGCCGACAC
>JAYVBZ010000398.1:0-2912 GCA_043750215.1 Actinomycetota bacterium | reverse complement strand
GATTGGGTTGTGGAAGAGATCTGTCGGCAGGATGAGGCGTGGCGCGCCGACGGCCTGGAGATGGACATCGCGTTCAACCTATCGCCTCGCCAGCTCTGGCACCCGGACTTGGTGGACAAGATCATGCAACCGCTGCTGGATGCGGGGATGGACCCGGGAAAGATCACGATCGAGATCACCGAGTCTACGGCGATGCACGACGCCGACCGTACCCTCGGAGTCCTCAACGACATGCACGACCGCGGCCTTCATCTCGCTATCGATGACTTCGGCACAGGGTACTCGTCGCTCTCCCGACTTCGTCACATGCCGGTCGATGTCCTCAAGATCGACCGTTCGTTCGTTCGGAACGTCGATGGCGATCGCGATGCCGCGAGCATGGTGAGCGCCATGATCGCCTTGGCGTCCAACCTCGGGATGACCTCCTTGGCCGAGGGCATCGAAACGGTCGGAGAATGGGACTTCCTGCGGGACCGCGGGTGCGAGCTGGGACAGGGGTTCTACTTCGCGAAGTCGATGACCGGCGACAACATCCTTGCGCTGCACCGCCGATCGAACCTCAGAGTCATCAGCAGCGACGCATCCTAGCGCGCAGAAGGAGCTATTTGCGACGCTTGGTTGCGCGCAGACCAGAGCGCCGGCCGCGCGTGGACCCGCTGAACACGGTCCGCGGAGGAGACACCGTCATCCCCTCAGATTCGAACTCACTGTGCAGATCCAGGCGTGCGGCCATCCGGCTGACATCGCCCATCTGATCCGGCTGCACGAACGTCATGCTCGTACCGCTCCGGCCGGCTCTGGCCGTGCGTCCGACGCGGTGCACGTAGCCCTTGTCGTCGAGCGGTGGGTCATAGTTGATCACCATCGTGATGTCGTCCAGGTCAAGCCCCCGTGCAGCAACATCGGTGGCGACCAGGACACCGACGTGCTTGTCCTCGAACCTCTGCAAGGCCTTCTCTCGCGCCTGCTGCGTCATATCGCCGTGCATCGTGACCGTGGGGACGCCGGCCGTCCGCAACTGCCTGGCCAGCGATTCGACCTTCCGCTTGGTGTTCACGAACACGAGGGTGAGGCCGGGCTCCGCGTTCACCGTCTCCACGAGTTTCGTGAGCTTGTCCTGGGCAGCCACCGGGACGAATCGATGGTCGGCTTCATCGACCGAGAAGTTGGCGGATTCGATCTCGTGACGGATGGCGTTGCGCGTATATACCTCGGCGATGTGGCCGACGGCGCCGTCCAACGTTGCCGAAAAGAACATGGTTTGGCGATCTTTCGGCAGCATGCGGACGATGCGGTCCACCTGCGGCTGGAATCCCATGTCCAGCATCCTGTCGGCTTCGTCCAAGACGAAGATGCGAACACCGCTAAGGTCCACGAGCTTGCGTTCGGCTAGGTCCTGAAGCCGACCGGGGGTCGCGATCAGGATGTGGGTCTTGTCTGCGCCGACGGCCTGCTCCTTCACACTGGTGCCGCCGTAGACGACCTTGGTGCGAAGCCCCCGCGCCTTGGCGATGTCGTGGAACTCGTCGCGCACCTGCACGGCTAGCTCACGTGTGGGCACCAAAACGAGCGCCGCGGGGAGCTTGGGTTCGTCCGGGCTCAGTTGATCAACGATGGGGATGGCGAAACCGAGCGTCTTGCCGGAACCCGTCTTGGATCGGGCCAGAGTGTCGCGACCGGAGGTGGCGTCCTGGATGACCATGACCTGGATGGGGAACGGGGCGAAGATGCCGTTCGCAGCGAGAGTTTCGATCACTTCATCGGACACGCCGAGTGATTCGAAGGAGGGAGATCCGTCATTCATCTGTCTGGACAGCGTACCCGGTGCGACCTGGCGGGACCCGGCCCCAGGACCCGTAGCTACAGCTCGAACGCGCCGTCCAAGGCCCCGACCAGGTGCGACACGATCAGGAGCTGGGCCAGTGCAAGGGCCTCGCTCCGTCGTTCGCCCATCTCCGGGTGTCGATACTTCCCGATCCGCTCGCGCTGCAAGCGGTCGTCGGGGTGAAGGTAGGACCAGATGACGTCCTCGATCTCTCCCCCAACGTCTGATGGGCAGTTCCCGTCGATGTCCAGCACGCTCATCGGTCCCCGCCGGTCCGTGGCCGTGGACCACCGGATCGGCTCCAGCCCCCGGCGGCTGAGCGATCCGACGAGCTCGCGTAGCCCCGGGTAGGGCAACGTGGGACGCACGGTCAGACGCGCCGAGAGATCGCCATCATCCTCGGCACCGAGCTGACGCTGGAACCGCACGATGATGTCGGCGAAGTCGCGCTGCGGGCGGATGTATTGCGCTGCATCGGCCTCACGCCGCTGCAGTTCGATCACGACGTCCTTCGGCGCATACCCGCGCTCGAACACGTCTCGCTCGAGTTTCCAGCGGCGACGAAGGTCCTCCTCGGGTTCCAGGTAGACGGCTACGTCGATGGCATCGCGCGTTCGACGATCGGCCAGGGGAAGAAGACCTTCCACGATGATGATCTCGCCAGCATCCACCGTCTCCACGGGGCCGAACGGTCCCGTGTGGTGATCGTAGGTAGGCTTGGTTACGGACGCACCCGTGGCGAGCATCCGCAGATGCTCCGCCATGAGGCCGAGATCATTGGCCTCGGGCGCCAGCGGGGTCACGCCCAGCTCTGCGCGGGCGGCGCGATCGTAGCGGTGATAATCGTCGGTACACACACGCCCAACCCGCTCGAAACCCAGGATGTACTCGATCCCTCGCGAGAGCGTGGACTTGCCCGAGGCGCTGTCTCCCGCCAGCCCAAGGAGGACCGGCCGGCTACCGGTCGCCGCAGCAACACGCAGTTCGATGGGGTCGATGTTCGACATACGGCATCGAGGCTACCCCAGCGACGGGTGGAGCCGATAGGACCGTCGGTCACGGCGGAATGGCGGTCCTGTTCGGACGG
>JAYVBZ010000397.1:0-3164 GCA_043750215.1 Actinomycetota bacterium | reverse complement strand
ACGGGGGTGTAGAAGAACACCAGGTCGCCTGGGACCAGGTCGGCCCGAGACACGTGAGGGAGCATGGCGGCCATCATCGCGCTGGAGTGCGGGAGGCTGGCCCCCGCGTGAGCGTAGGCCCACAACACCAGTCCCGAGCAGTCGAAACCGCTCGGATCCGCTCCGCCCCAGACGTACTGCGTTCCAAGCATGCTTTTAGCGGTCGCGATGGCGATCGCCGCCGCGCTGCCATTCGGGGTGGAGGCGGGGTGATGCCGCCACCGCCGTCCGTCGCGTCTCCTGTACGGTCGCCCCCCGCCCTCAAGGCTGGGTGACACCCCGACTGCGCGCCGGGGGTGCGGGCGAAGAACGGCTCAGGCATCGGTAGAGCGCTGGTGCCGCTGACCGCGACCCACGACGAACATGATCCTCGCGGGGATCGTCCACGCGACCACGAGTCCGATCACCGACAAGGCGAGAACGATCACGGTCACCAAGGAAGGGTCTCGGAAGGCCGAATCGGCGGCGCCGATGGTGCCCCCCAACAGGAAGACCGATGCCACCACCGACGCCCAGAACACGATCACCGTCTTGGCCTGCATCTCATCCTCCGATGTGGCTCGCCACGGGTTGGATCGCCGCGTAGATGATCAATCCGATGACCCCGAGGACGACGATCGCGGCGGGGATCACGATCAAGAGCCTGTGTCGAGGGGCCCGTTCCTCGCCTCGGTCCACGAACGGCACGATCAACAACGCGGTGAACATCGCGACCGTTGCCCAGAGGATCCCGGAGATCCCCACCCAGTTCTCGACCGGATAGATCCATAGGAGTGGCCAGGGCGGTTTCGTGACCTCGATGCCTGCAACGGGAGCCGGTCCGTGCCCCGGTGGTACCAGGAGCGCGAGCAGCGTGATCAGGCCGATGAGGACGAGCGAGAACGCGAGGAGGTGGGACAGATGGCGGGAGAAGCTCGCGTTCGGCTCCGGGATCGGCCCCTTGCGGAACGGCGAGGGGGCCATGCCGTGGCGCTTCACCAGCAGTAGATGCACCAGAACCATGAAGGCGAAGAAGGACGGGAGGATGGTTACGTGCACGGAGTACAAACGATGCAACAAGGGGATGCCGCCGAAATTTGGAGAGAGCCAGAATCCGAAGCGTCCGAGCAGTTTCCCGATCTCGACGTTGTGCTCCAGGGCCTCGAACGACTCCTGATCCCATTTCATGACCGTCCCGGTGAAGAAGAAGATCGCCGTGGCACCCGCAAGGACGACACCGATCACCCAGTTGCCCTCGCGGGGGCGCTTGTACGAGCCCGAGATGAAGACGCGCAGCAAGTGAAGGCCGACCAACACCACCATGGCCATGGCACCCCAGTAGTGGAAGGCACGGATGAACCCGCCGAGCGTCACGCTCGTGATGATCCGGTGCACGCTCTCGTGCGCGACGATGGGGTCCGCGTGGTAGTACTGCGTGAGGAAGATCCCGGTGCCCAACAGGAGAACGAACGAGACGAGCGAAAGCCCTCCCAGGCTGTAGGCAAGCCTGTTCGCATGTTCGGGTATCGGGTACTGGAGCGCGCTGAGTCCGAGTCGCTCATCCAGCGCGCTCCACAAGCCTGAAGGGCGTTTGGACGGGATCGGGTCCTGTGTTTGTTCGGGCGAGGTGATGCTCATCTCGTCCTCCTCACCAGAACGACGCCCAGCGCGATCGCGAGTACAGCCCCGATGCCGAGGATCACCGTGACGGCCGGGCTCGGTCGGCCCACCGATCCCTCCGTCGCCAGCTGATCGGCGAGCGGCACGCTACTCGGGCGGGTGGTGTCCTCCGTTTGCATCGCGAGCGCCTCGGCGGGGGTGAGGCCCGTTGCTTCCTCGAGGAGGGCGAGGGCGTCGGCGTTTTGCCCGGCCTCGAACGACTTCTGTGCCTGCAGCGTCAGGTCGAGGTTCACGCCCGAGGTGTCGGATGAATCGAGACCGTCGCCGATCTTGTCCGCGATCATGTCGGTCATGTCCGGTTGCACTTGAAGGAGGGACATGGCGGTTGCCAACGAATCTTTGGCCGGGATGTTCGACTCGTCCCCGTGCGCCCACGCGGGACCCACCATGACCACGAGAAACGCCACCGCCGCGACGAGAGCGAGCACCGCGTTCCTGGCCTTCATCGGCTCCGCCTCCATCCACCATGAAGAGGTATCAGGTGAACGATACAGCGGTCCAGGGTGCAGCCGGGGGGCCGAACGGTCCGATACGCAGGTGCCGTTCGCCCCGATCGCCGCGGGCTCCCTTCGAGGGTCGGTCAGTTGAGGTGGTCGGCGATCATCTTGGCAAGCTCGTCGCTCGGCACGTACATCGAGGGGAAGTTCTTTTCCCAGACGATCCTGCCCGTTGCATCGACGAGGACGAAGCTGTGTCCGGGCAGCCCGGCATGCATCCCGGTTCCGAGCACCCCGTATGCGTCCGAGACAGTCTTGGTGGTATCGAGTGCGATCGGCGTCGTGAGGCCGAAGTCGGCCGCCGAGGGAGCGATGTCGGAAGCCCGGTTCACCATGATCGGCACGACGTGCACCCCGAGCTGCTTGAAGGAAGACGACGACGCCTCGATGTCGGCGAGCTGCGCGAAGCAGGAGTCACAGCCCACGCCTTCGCTGAAGTAGAGCAATACCGGGTGCCCACGCATGGCCTCGAGCGAGACCGATCCGCCGGCGGAGGTTGGAAGCGTGAACTCGGGAGCGGGACCCGTCGTGGGGTTACCGCGTTCCTGGGTCGCGAATGCGAGGGTCAGCAACCCGGCGACGAGACCGATCGTGAGGGGCAGGCCGATGAGCCACCGTCGGCGATCATCGCGCTGTGGTCCTTGCCGCGTGCGGGTGGCACGCGTTCTCGTCCTGGACGTCATCGGATTCCCCTTTCTGGGGTTGCTCAGGTTCCTGGGTCTGGGTACGCCGGGTGCCGCGGAGACCTAGCCAGCCGATCAAGCCGGCGAGCAGAAGCAGGCCGACACCAAGGATGGGTTCGGGGATGGGTCGGAGGAACCGGAGCACGCCGCCGCCCCCGGCGGTCAGCCAACGACCGATCGCGGCCTGTGCGCTCGTCGACCACATCGGGTTCCCGGTGAGTGCCAGGGCGATCACGAGCAGCCCCATCAGTGAGAAGACCGCGGCGACAACGAGGTTGGTCGTCGA
>JAYVBZ010000396.1:0-1968 GCA_043750215.1 Actinomycetota bacterium | reverse complement strand
GCCTGCTTTGGGAGCAGGAGGCCGGGGGTTCGAGTCCCCCCGCCCCGACAGGAAACCTACAGGTCAGCGGCCTAGTCACCTCGTCAAGTGTTAGCCCGGTCTTCGGGCGGGCGCGAAGCGGAACGTGAAGATGGCCCCGCCATAAGCTCTGTCGTCGTAGGTAAGTTCGCCCCCGTGCACGCGCATCACCCGACGGGCCAGGAACAGGCCCACGCCCATCCCCTCGTGAGGACGGGTGTCGCTTGAGTCCGCCTGCGTGAACAGGTCGAAGATGTCGTCGCGTTGCTCGGACGTGACCCCCGGACCACGATCGGACACACGGATCAGGAGACCCTCCTCACTCTTGAGCAGGCCGATCTCGACCCTCTCACCGCCCGAGTAGGCAAGCGCGTTCTCGATGACCGCGCTGAGAGCCTGCGCAGCGAGAGCAGGGTCTGCAACCGTCGAGCGCGCCGCCGCGTCCTCGTCGACCGAGAGGTTGATGCTGGGGTCCTCAGACTCGAGCTGAAGATCGAGCAGGGCAAGCGCCAGGATCTCTCCGACCGGGACTCGACGACGCGAGACGTTGACATCCTCGCGATCCAGCCTGGCCACGGCGTCCAGGTTCTGGACGAGCCGGCGCAGACGCCTGCCCCCCCCGGTAACCGCTTGCGCGAGGACGCTCAGGTCCGTAGGACTCAGACGTTCTCCCATCGAACTCAACGTCAATGCCGCTCCTTGGATGGCGGTGATCGGAGTGAAGAGCTCGTGAGCGAAGAGCTGGATGAGCTGCGCCTTCTCCTCGGCGCTCTTGCGAACCGTTTCCGCCACCAGCTTCTCCGCCGTGATGTCCATCTGCACTCCTTGGAAGAGGGACGCCTTTCCCTGCTCGTCTCGCTCCAGCACCACAGCCTCGTCCCGGAGCCACACGACGTGCCCGTCCTTCGCGAGCATCCTGTACTCGTAGCTGTAAGGGGTCCCTTCATCGATGGAACGCACCGTCTCTACGGTGATGCGTTCCTGGTCCTCAGGATGGATACGCGAGCTCCACAACGCCGGGTCTGCCATCCAAGCTTCTGCCTCGAAACCCAGGATCGCTTTGATCTGCGGACTGACGTAGTTCTCGGTGACGTGATCGATGTCCCCGGAGACGCCCCAGTCGTAGATGATGACCGGAACCTGTTCCACCAGCCTTCGGTAGCGTGCTTCGGCGTCTGTGAGTTCCCTGGCGGCTTCGCGTTCCTGCGTGATATCTCTGGCGATGGTGGACGCGCCGATGAATCGGCCGGACGCGTCGCGGATCGGCGATATGGTGATGGAGACGTCGATGAGCGAGCCGTCCTTACGGCGGCGACGGGCCTCCACGCCGATCAGCAACTCCCCCTCCCTGACGCGCCTCGATAGCTCGGTCGAGCCATCGAGCTCGTCCTCGGGGGTCAGGAGAGACTTGGGCGTCCTTCCCATGGCTTCCTCGGCGGTGAAGCCGAAGATCTGCTCGGCGGCAGGGTTCCAACTCGTGATCGTGGCGTCGAAGTCCGTAGCGATGATGGCGTCGTTGGAGCTCTGAACGATCGAAGCCAGCTCGCGGTGATACTTGGAGCCGAGTTCGATCCTCTGGATCAGTAGGCTCATCCGGAGGATGACCAGGAGGAAGAGGATCGCCGATGCGATCGCGACGTCAGCAGCCTCGATATGCACGCCAAGCGCGATTGCAACGAGCGACGCGGCGAGGGGGACGAGCGTTATCAGGGCGAGCACCCACAGCCGAGCCCTGCCGAGATTCCTCTCCTCGGCTCCGGAAGGCTCCAGCGCACCGTTCATCGACGGATGCAGGACCGCGGCTCCCAAGAAGACGTAGGAGAAGAGCCACCCGACCGAGGGCAGGCTCCCCGGCACGCTGCCCGCGTGTGAAAGGAGCACGGCGTAGGCGATGTCGCTCGCGATGAGGCACCAAACTGAAGCGTTGAACAGGTGGAACGACACCGAGCG
>JAYVBZ010000395.1:0-5836 GCA_043750215.1 Actinomycetota bacterium | reverse complement strand
ATGTCGGGCCGCCGTGCCCGGATGCGCTCCCTGCCCACGCGCATGCCGACTGCCTCTCGTTCGAACGTGCGATCGATGGCACCCGGATCATCGTCGATTCGGGGACGTCCACCTACGCCCCGGGAGCGCGACGCCGGTACGAGCGTTCGACCCGGGCCCACAACACGGTGGAGGTCGATGGCACGGACCAGACGGAGGTCTGGTCCGTGTTCAGGGCTGCGCGCAGAGCACGCCCGCTACTCGAGACTGCTCTCCAGACGCCGGACGGGGTCGTAGTGACGGGATCGCACGACGGCTACGCCCGCCTTCAGGGAAGCCCGCGGCATCGCCGAACCTGGAAGATCAGCGACGACGGCGTGACTATCGAGGACCAGGTGGTCGGCGCCGGGATCCATACATCAACCAACCGGCTGTTCCTGGCGCCCGGGACGCCGGCTCACTTGGACCGGGGATCGGTTCGAGTGGGACCCCTCGTCGTCCGGATGGAGGGTGCCGACCTCAAGCTCGAAGCCTGTGAGGTCGCGACCGGATTCGGGCGGCTCCAGCCAACATCGTGCCTCGTTGCCGACCGAGATGGCGAACTCCCCCATCACTTCCGCTGGACGATCCTTCTCGCGACGTAGCGAGTACCCCTGGAGCCCCGGGAGTCACGTTCCGGGCCCGGATCGGCTGGGGTGCTAGAGCGGGATCGATCCCCGAGGTACACTCGCAATTTCCTCGAAAGGACAACAGCGGGGTCGGTCTCAGCAACAACGGCCTCACGAACGACAACGCGACTCAGCCGAGCGCGGCCCCGCGCCCGGTCGACGCCAACCAGGAGTAGCGGGGGCACAGACGATGACAGGGGGGCCCTGGATCCGCGCAGCGCTCCGGCCGACCGCCGGCAAGCGGATCGTGTCCTTCATCGCGGCCGACCTGGTGGTGGTCGTCGTCGCGATCTACGTCGCCTTTTGGCTCCGCTTCGCGTTCCGAGTTCCCGGCGCGTACTGGCGGTCGATCCCGATGTATATCGTGCTGGCGGCCGGTTGCGTCGTACTCGCGAACTCTCTCTTCCACCTCTATAGCCTGTCCTGGCGGTACTTCGGCGCTCGCGACATCCAGAACCTGCTCAAGGCCACGGTGATGGTGTCCTTGGGGTGGGTGTTCGCCTCAAACGTCTTGCTGCAACGAGTGACGACCTCCTACCAACGGATCCCGGATTCGATCCTCATCATGTTCCCGGTCTTCCTGTTCCAAGGGGTCGGGAGCGTGAGGATCGCGAAACGGCTCTTCGCTGTGTCCCGCCGCCGCGGCGGTCGGCACGAGAAGCGGCTCTTGGTTGTGGGCGGGGGCCAGACCGGGGAGCGCCTGATCAATCAGATCCTGCACGACCACGTGGCCCGCTACCGCGTCGTCGGCGTTATCGACGATGACCCAGCCATGCGCGGCACCCGCATCCACGGCGTGCGGGTCTTCGGGGGGCGGGAAGTGCTCGCCGAGGTTATCCGGAGCGAACGGGTTCACGAGGTCCTCGTGGCCATGCCGGGGGAGTCCGGCGCCGTGATCCGGCGCTACGTCATAGCGGCGCGCGCCGCCGGCGCCGGTGTCCGCATCCTGCCGTCGATGACGGACGTGCTAGAGGGGCGCGTGGCCCTGTCCGCGGTCCGGGACGTGGAGGTCGAGGACCTCCTTCAGCGAGCGCCGGTCAAGCTCGACATGTCCGCGGTCGGAGACGCCCTGTTCGGACGCACGGTCCTGGTCACCGGCGCCTCGGGGTCGGTCGGATCCGAGCTGACCCGCCAGATCATGCTGTTCGGCCCCGCGCGCCTGGTGCTCTGCGATCAGAACGAGTCGGGTCTGTTCAGCCTGGAACTGGAACTGCGGCGCATCGCGCCCACGGTGGCCGTGTCCCCCGAGATCGGTGATGTCCGCGACCGGGGCCGCATGCGGGGGTTGTTCCAGCAGTACCACCCCCAAGTCGTCTTCCACGCGGCTGCCTACAAGCACGTGCCGATGATGGAGGCGCACCCCCAGGAGGCCGTGCTGACCAACATCGTGGGCACCAAGGTCGTTGCGGAAGTGGCCGCGGAGAATGGCGCCGAGGCGTTCGTCCTGATCTCCACGGACAAGGCGGTCAACCCGACCAGCGTGATGGGGGCCACCAAGCGTGCCGCCGAGATGCTCATGCGCAGGCAGAACGAAACGACGGCCACCCGGTTCCTGGCGGTGCGGTTCGGGAATGTCCTTGGGAGCCGCGGCTCGCTGGTGCCGGTACTGCAGGATCAGATCAAGCGCGGCGGCCCGATCACCGTGACCCATCCGGACATGCAGCGGTACTTCATGACGATCCCCGAGAGCGTCCGCTTGATCCTGAAGGCGGCAAGCATGGGCGCGGGCGGCGAGATCTTCGTGTTGGACATGGGTGAACCGCTGAGGATCGTCGACCTGGCCGAGGCGTTGATCCGGCTCTCAGGTTTGGAGCCCGACGTCGACGTCCCGATCCTGTTCACCGGTGTGCGCCCGGGCGAGAAGCTCCGTGAGGAGCTGCTCACGGCGGAGGAGGGAACGGATCAGACGAAAGTGGAGCAGATCTTCGTGGCGCGGATGGGTTCCGAGGTCGATCCCGACGCACTCGAACGGGCCGTGACGCTGCTCACGGAAGCGGCGGTGCACGGCGATGCGGCGAGGATCCGGGAACTCTTGCTTGACCTGGTTCCCACCTATCACCCCGGGCCGGGGGAAGGCGACGAGATGTTGGCGGAGTTACTCCAAGCGACCCCGGGGCTCTGACGGCGACGGCTTCCTTCGCCTGAGTGACGAGGTCGTTCTTGCGATGGCGGTCCGGCCTCGTTGAGTTGATGGTGGATCCTAAGGCGCCATCTCTGCTCGTTCGCAGGAGCTGAACGGCCCTTACCGACATCGAGGGCCTCGCCTTGTGCGGGGGAACCAACCGGACTACGCTCCGCCGATGACCTCGGCCATCCGCCCGCTCGCTCGCCGGCTCGGCGCGCTGACGGTGGCCCCTGCCGCCCTCGGGTTCTTCTTCCTTGCCGCGGCCTCGTGGGCCTTCGGAGCGGCGCTCGGGAACCCTCTGCTTCGAGATGTGGGGGACAACGTATGCAAGACCCACGTTACCCTCGCCTGTCTGTTGGCGGGGATGGGCGGCAGCAGCGCGGGGGCCGGGGGCGCTGCGGGCGGTTCGGGGAAGAAGTCCCAAGGGTCGGGCGGGAAGCAAGGAACCGGGCAGCCGGGGACCGGGAAGCCGGGCAGTCACCCGGACCCGCAGGCTGCACTCAACGATCCGCACTTCGCCGACACACAGCAGCGATATATCAAGGACCATCCGGAAGTCGTCCCCAACACACCGCCAGCGGGAGGGTCGTTGGCTGGAGACGTCGTGATGGACGTCGTGAAGGGGATGCGGGGCTCGACCACCGGTGAGCGGCACTAGATGTCGATCTCGTACGAACGCTCGAGCGACGGCACATGGGGCAGCGTCAACGTTGGCGGTTTCCGGCTGACCGGTCGCACCGCCGTGATGATCGCGGGTGCGGCGCTCTGGCTGCTCATCACCGTTGTGAAGACGGGAGGGGGCGGGGTAACAGCGATATGGACCAGCATGCTCTTGGTAGTCGAACTCACGCTGCTCACCGGGCTCACCCGGAGTATCAGGACCCGCCTGATCGTTCGCGCGTTCCTGATCGGTGGCTTCATGCTGACGCTGGCGATCGCCACATCGATGGTCTTCCAAGTGTTCGTGTCCGACATCCACTCGCCCGTCCGCGATGTGTTCGTCCCGTTCATGGAGGAAGCGCTCAAGATCGCACCTGTGCTCTTCGTTCTGTGGCGATGGAGGGATACGCGCAGTTGGAGGCTGGGGGCGACGGACGTGCTCGTGCTAGCTGTCGCCTGCGGCGCCGGTTTCGGCTTGGTCGAGGACGCCTACATCCGCCACGCGTCGGGATGGGGGCAGACCGTCGCCCTCCTTCCCCTGACCGAAATGAACGGGGACCGCCTCGTCGCCGGCCACGCGATCTGGACGGCGGTCGCGGGGGGAACGCTCGGGATCGCACTCCTCCTGTGGGGGCGCACCGCGCGCGGATGGCTCCTCGGATCGATCGGACCCATCATCGCGGTGCTCACGCACATGGCGAACAACCTTACGGCCGACGGGCAAGGAGGCCTCACCGACGCGATCGACAAGATCACGATGAAAGGCCATCTGGTGTTCTGGGCGTTCGTCCTCGTCGTGCTCGGATCGATCGCGATCGATCTCGTCGTGACGCGATCGAAGCTGCCCGAAGCAGACGAGCTGAGGCCACCGGCGCCCGGAGGCAACCTCGAGACCCTGCGTGTACGGTCGGCGTTCGACAGGGAGCGGCACGCACTGGCGTTCGCCTCGTTCCGCTATGACCGCGGGAGCGAAGGCGCCCGTGAGCGCTCGGTCGGCATCCTGAGAAGCCTCACGGTGTCGCTGGTGCAGCGCGGGAGTTCGGCTACTGCTGGTAGACCACCTGCACCGTGAACGGCTCCACGGTGTTCCCGACGCGATGCCCGCTCACGCGGCGGTCAGAGTGAAGGATCCGATGATCTGATCGCACGCCGCGGCCATGGTGCCCGCGCCCGTCTGGCTCTCCTGGCAGTTCACGAAGTACTCGGTCGTTCCGTCGTAGGCCAGGACCATCCGGATGCTCACCTGGTTGCCGTCCGGGTCGGCCGCCGTACCGGCGTAGCCGAGGGCGGGCAACCCTCCCATCGTGATCTTGTCCGGACCACTCGTGAGCGACCCACCGGCCTGCTGGAACGTCGAGGTGATGGTCGCCGTCGTTTGCGGCTCCTGTTGATCGATGTTCGCGTCCGTCACCGAGGCGCTGAGCGAATAGTCCGTCACGCTCACGAAGTCCGAGCCCGCACCCGGACCGAAGGCCTTCTGCCAGACAACGGTTCCGTTCGTCGAGGCGGAGGTGGCGGTCAAGTTCAAGATCTGCCAACCCTGGGGATAGTCGAACGACACACCGTCGGCCGAGTAGGTCGCGGCGCTCGCGCTGGGCGAGGATGCCGGTGAAGCCGACGCGCCACCAGAGGCGGTGGCCGGCGGAACCGTAGGCGTTGCGGAGCCCTTGCTGCACGCGGCGAGCAACACGACGCACATCCCGAACATGGCAAGCGGAGCCCGGCGCATATCCCCCTCCTCCTCTCGGACCAGCGCCCGAGGATGTTGCACATCTTCGACCGAGCGGGCGCGTCGGTCTGGGCTACCCTATCGCCTGGGGGGCATGGCGCCGACGACATCCTCATCCGATCCCAGCCTCAGCCGCCGATCCTGATCACCGGCTGTGAGAAGAACGCCTTGAAGCCGGTCCATGTCCGCCCCACGAACCCTTGCTGGAAACGGATCTCCAGGCGGTTGAGGTCCCCCACGGTGCCACTCCATGTGACCGTCGTCCCGTCGATCTTCATACCGTCGGTCGCGTAGGCCACCTGCGTGTTCCCCGGAACGTGCACCGTGACGGTGGCGCGGGTGGGGTTGATGGTTGGTTGATCCTGCAGCGCCAGACGGTAGAAGCCCTGTCCAGCGTTTCCGCTCCACGCGTTCGGCACGCTGAGCTGCATCGTGATCGATGACGACGTCTGCGCGGGGATCCGCATCGAACCCCGATAGAGCGATAGTCCCTGCTCGGTGAACCGGGACATCCCGAACGGCTTACCGTCCTTACGGATATCCGTGGCCTGGCAGCCCGGGGCACAGTAGAGGAACACGCTCTGGTACGCCTCGCCCACCCCCAGATGGAAACTTGCAAGCTCCGGTCCTGCGTAGGGCCCCAGGACCTCACTGGGAGGTGCACCCAACGGCGCG
>JAYVBZ010000394.1:0-2661 GCA_043750215.1 Actinomycetota bacterium | reverse complement strand
TTGGCTCTCTACCTGGGCGTCCCCATGGAGCGCCATCCCGAGATCGAAACGTGGCTTCGTGAACGGTTCGCCGGATTTGGACGTGCGCCGATGCCACAGAACAACCTCCGGCAAGCCGATGTGCCGGCGGGAGCCCGCTATATCCAGCCCGTGCGGGGGAGCGCCCCGGGTCTCATCGGCGAACGAGACGGCGTGCGCATCTATGCCGTGCCTGGGGTGCCGCTGGAGATGGTGGAGATGATGGAAGGCACGATCTTGCCCGAGCTTTCCGCCCTCGCCGGACCGGCAGTCATCCGCTCCCTTACGCTTCGGTGCACCGGGATCGGCGAATCGCGAGTGGCCGAGATCGTCGCGGACCTCTTCGAAAGGTCGACGAACCCCAGCCTGGCATATCTGGCTTCCAACGGAGAGGTGAAGATCCGGCTCACGGCGAAGGCAGCGACAGACGGTGAGGCCCTCGCCCTGATAGCGCCGATCGCCGCCGAGGTCCAGCGGCGGTTGGGGGATGTCGTGTTCACGAGCCGCGACGAGCGATTGGAGGAGGCCGTTGGCCGTCTGCTCAAGGACTCGGGACGAACCGTGGCTCTGGCGGAGTCGCTCACGGGCGGGAGCGTGGGTGCCCGCATCACCTCGGTGCCGGGCGCCTCCGCCTACTTGATCGGCGACGTGGTCGCATACTCAGCAGCCGCGAAACGATCGGTCCTTGGCGTTGGTGAGGAGACCCTGACCGGGCCCGGCGTGGTCAGCCGTGCGTGCGCACTCGAGATGGCGGCCGGAGCCCGCCGGCTGTTCTCGGCCGACATCGGGCTGTCCCTCACGGGAGCAGCGGGTCCCGACGCGCATGGTGGGGCCGAGCCGGGCGCCGTGTGGATCGGCTTGGACGGTGACGACGTACACCACGCCCGGGGGTACGTGTCCCCGGGTGAGCGCGATCGGGTCCGTGCCTGGGCCGAGCAAGCCTCGCTCGACCTCCTCCGCCGCTATCTTGAGGGCAAGCCCCTGCCCGAGGACGACCGCCTGATCTGACGTGGATCCACGCGGCTTGCCGCGACGTGTCGCGGTATGAGATGACAGTGGCAGCGATCCGAGCCTTCAGGGAGGAAACGACCCCGACATCATCCAAGGTGGCCCTGGTGGCGACCAGGTGAAGGGTGGGGCCGGTGACGATAGGCCAGCCACGTTCAACTGGGGTCTCTTCGGGAACGATGGAGCCGACGCTCTGGACGGTGGATCTGGCACGGACAAGTGCACGCCTGGCGGCCAGGTCGGAGATACGACATCGCAGTGCGAGCTTTGACCCCTTACTGTTAGCGCCCCGGCCTGATGGAAGGAGAGCTGGACATGAGAAGTCGAACGCTGCTCGGCTTGCTGGGATCCTTGTTGCTCGTGGCCGCATTTGGTGGATGGGCGGTCGCGCGGGGCGGCGAATCACTGACACCAGGGGCCGACAGCACGCCTGTCTACCATCTTCAAGGGGTCCCGGCGGATAACGCCAAGACTCCTGAAGAGGCGAAGAGTCACATGGATGAGGAGATGGCCATCATCCAGCAATTGGAAACCGACGGCGTGAATCACCAGGACCCACGGTTCATGGCGGCCACTCTCGCTTGGCACGCAGCCGCGGACCGTTACTGCGAACTAGCGCCAGACGCTGCTAACTGCTAAGCGACCCGGTCAGGTGCCCGAGCCCCTTCTTTGGTGGCGCGCCCCGTCAGCTGCTTGCGTTCGAACACCTGTTCGAGTACGGTACGCGGATCGGCAGCCTAATGACAGGGGTGTAAGTTATGTCAGACCCTTCCAGTAGCGTGCTCGCAGAGATGGAAGACGCGCTCGCCCGGCCTCTCCCCGGGAAGCGTCAGCGAAAGAAGGAGGACCGCGTGGACCGGGACAAGATGCTGGACGTCACCCTCCAGCAGATCGAGAAGCAGTTCGGCAAGGGCGCCGTCATGAAGCTCGGTGAGCACCCAATGAACGTGGAGATGGGCGTGATCCCCACGGGATCCATGTCGCTCGACCTGGCCCTCGGCATCGGTGGCATCCCTCGGGGGCGCATCGTCGAGGTGTTCGGACCGGAAGGCTCCGGTAAGACCACGGTCTGCCTCCACATCATCGCGGAAGCACAGCGGGCCGGTGGGATCGCTGCGTTCATCGATGCGGAGCACGCCCTCGACCCCACATACGCCCACGCGCTCGGCGTCAACATCGACGAACTCTTGGTCTCCCAGCCGGACTCCGGTGAGCAGGCGCTCGAGATCGCCGACATGCTCGTTCGGTCCGCGGCCCTTGCTCTCGTGGTCGTGGACTCCGTCGCAGCGCTTACCCCGCGCGCGGAGATCGAGGGGGAGATGGGGGATACCCACATCGGTCTTCAGGCCCGGCTCATGTCCCAGGCGATGCGGAAACTCAACGGGTCCCTCAGCAAGTTCGATACCACAGCGATCTTCATCAACCAGCTGCGCGAGAAGATCGGCGTCATGTTCGGAAGCCCGGAGACCACACCGGGTGGCAGAGCGCTGAAGTTCTACTCCTCCGTCCGCCTGGACGTACGGAAGATCGAGAATCTCAAGGACGGCCAAGAGGTCGTCGGGTCCCGTACCCGCGTCAAGGTTGTGAAGAACAAGGTGGCTCCGCCGTTCCGTCAGTGCGAGTTCGACATCATGT
>JAYVBZ010000393.1:0-3993 GCA_043750215.1 Actinomycetota bacterium | reverse complement strand
CCTTCGCCGCGGTGACCTCCTGGTCGCGGTCCACAAGCATGGAGCCGTGGGCCTTGGCGATGTCGAGAAGGCGACCCTGCACCCGGGCGGCGCCATCGTGGTCGAACTCAAACCCGGCTCGCAAAGCTCAACGGAAGCCGACGTCGCCCGGCTGGAGGCCAAACTCGATCGCCTGCTGGCCGCCTCGGGCGGGTAGCCGAACCTACTTCTTCTTCGCCGCCTTGCGCGCGGCTCCGCGCGCTGCGGCTGCGGTCTTGTCACGGTTCTTCTTCGCGCGCTGCCGATCCCTACGGTCGCGGAGCTTGCTCATACCGCCGAGTCCCATGTGCGACGTTCCTTTCGATCGAGCCGGAGCTGCCCCCGGGATCCGTTATTCGTTCTCGTCATCCGCCCCGCGGGCGAGTTCTTCACTTCGCTTCTTCGCTGCTTCGATAGCGTTGAGGAATGCGGCGCGAACACCGGCCTCTTCCAGATGCTTGACAGCCACGATCGTCGTACCGCCGGGAGACGTGACCATCTCACGCAGCTCGACGGGGTGCTTCCCGGTGTCGCGGAGCATCTTCGCCGAGCCGAGCATCGTCTGGATGATCAGGTCCGTCGCCACGTCTCGCGAGAGCCCAAGCAGGATGCAGGCCTCGATCATGGCTTCCGCCAACAAGAAGAAGTACGCAGGCCCGCTGCCGCTGGTGGCAGTCACGGCATCAAGGTGGGTCTCTTTCAACCGAAGGACCTTCCCCACGTAGGAGAGGAGTTCCTCGGCAACTGCCATGTGCGACTCATCCGCCAGCTTTCCCGGCGTGATCACGCTCATGGCTTCGTCAACCATCACCGGCACGTTCGACATCACGCGAACCACGAACGTCCCCTCGGGCAGGTGCTGTTCCACGAAGGAGGTCCTGATACCGGCGGCGAAACTCACCACCAGGTGCCGGGCTTGCACCGAGTCGCGGATCTGTTCCAGGAGGGCATCCATATCTTGTGGCTTGGGCATGAGGACGATGACGTCTGCCCACTTCACCGCCTGCGCGTTGTCGAGCGTGGCGCTGACCCCATACTTTCCGGCCAGCTCCCGTGCGCGTTCCTCGCGGCGCGCGGTCACCGTGATCTCGTCGGCCGAGCGACCGCCCGATCGGATGAGGCCGCTCAGCAGCGCCTCGCCCATCTTGCCCCCGCCCAGCAGGGCTACATTCCTGTCACTCATCCACGCCTCACAAGATTCGAGAAGAAGAACCACATGTTCGCCGGCCGTTCGGCGAGTCGTCTGGTGAGGTAGGGGTACCACTCGGTGCCGTAGGGAACGTACACGCGGATCGGGTATCCCTGCCGCGCCAGTTGCGCCTGCAGGTCGCGACGGACACCGTACAGCATCTGGAACTCCACCCGTGACCAGCCGGCCTCCAGACCGTCAACCCTTCGGCGGACCCCTTCCACCAGCGCAGGATCATGCGTCGCAGCATCGATCTGGTGCCCGCGCGCCAGCAGCGTGACGAACAGCTCCGCCCACCGCCGGTTCACATCCTGCTTCGCGGTGTAGACCAGGTCGGGTGGCTCCAGGTAGGCGCCCTTCACCAGGCGAACGCGTACGCCGGAAGGAAGCGTGAAGATATCGTCCACGGTTCGCCGGAGATAGGCTTGCAGGCAGATCCCCGTCTTCGGATGCCGCTCGTGCGCCTGACGCAGAACCTCGAGGGTCCCATCCACATAGAGGTGGCTCTCCATGTCGATCATGACCAACGTGCCCGTCTCTGCGGCTGCGGCCAGGATCGGCCAGACGCGAATCATGCAGTCCTGAACCGAGACGTCCAATCCCAGCTGGGTCAGCTTGATGCTGATCGCGCAGTCCAGCGCCGGCGCGCGAGCGATCGCTCCCAGCGCGGCCAGGTAGTCATCACGTGCCGCGTCGGCCTGGGTCAGCGTTTCCACGTTCTCGCCCAGGTGATCGAGCATCACGGTCACCCGACCTCGGTCGAGTTCTCGCGCAACGCCCATCGCGCCCTCAAGCGTCTCTCCGGCAACGAACCGCAGCGCCACGGCGCGTCCGGGTGTGGTCTGCGTCGACAACCATCGGAACCACGGATGGCCGGAAACCCGTAAAACCACAGGTCGGAGCGCGGAGGCCAGGTGCCCTGTCACGAGAGGGTCAGTCGTCCTCGGGCTGGTTCGCGATACCGGTGCGAAGGACCTCGGTGAACTCCTTGATCCGCATCGAACGCCGCTCGGGCTGACGATGGATCAGCCCCGGATCAAGCTCCTCGGAGACGAGGGCGTCCTGGAATCGTTCGGCCAGCCAGTCCAGCATGGAGGCGAGCATCTCGACATCCACGTCGTGGCGGATCTCGCCCCGCGCCACGCCGAACTCGATGAAGTCCAGCGTTCCGTAAGGATCCTCGCTCCGCATGAACTGGCTGATCGGTTGACGAAGCCCCAAACCGGTGTCGTAGCGGCCGATCTGCGCCAGCCGGTTCGGCACCCAGTCTTGACCGACGGACTCCTCCGTGTGGTCCAGCCACCAGTCCAGGGTGGCCCAGAACCCTGCGTCCATGATCTCTTTCGGCGCATCGAGCCACGCGGGAAGGAGCTTGACCGCGCGCTGATACGCAGCCATGAAGAGCCCTTCCTTCGAACCGAACACCAGGAACACCGTGCCCTTGGCCACGCCAACCTGTTGCGCGATGTCCTCCACGCGTCCGCCGCGGTAGCCGTGTTCGGCGAAGTGCTGCATGGCCGCCTCTACGATCCGATCTCGGCGGACTTCAGCGTCCTGCGCACGCTTCGTGCGACCTTCGGTCATGTCGAGCACGGTACCGCACGCAGGGGCCTCACAAATAGAAGAGCCCGAGAGACCTCCGGCTCGCTGAGAACCGAAGTCCCCAGCCACCATCAGCCCCTCGGGCTCTAAGTGCCCCAAGCAACCGCCGCCGTCTGCTCGTCACCGTTCGGATCGTGGCGGTTTGCCTTGCGGCGCTCCAACCACGCTGCCTCCACCTCGTTCGCCTTGCGGCGTCCTAGCTTCGGCGTTCCCACCCGGCCTTCGCCTTGCGGCGCGCCAGCGGCGAGAGCTCCCAGGAACCTCCGCCCCGGGGGGCTCGGGCTCCGTGGACCCGCGGCCCCCGGGGGGGCTCGGTGTCCGGAGCTGGGTCCGTTCTCCGGCCTTGCGGCCTTCCTCCGTGCCCTTCGCCGATTCCACCTTGCGGCTTCCTCGACGCTCCGTCCGGCTCCTTGCGTCTTGCATTGACTGCTTGGAGCGAACCGAAATCTACCGGCGCGTCAGTGGTCGGTCAAGCCCGCGTTTCCGCAGGTAGATAGGCATATCTGCAGGTCAGGGGGCCGAGACAAAGAGTGACAAGAATGGGTTGTTGTCACTCTCATCGCATCAGCGCAGGTCAACGAGCTCTCGCGCGGCCCGCCGGCTCAGTTGCGTGCACTCAGGAGGTCGGCGTAGACGGTGTGAAGCTCGTCGGCCGTGGCATCCCAGGTGAACCGGAGCGCCTGCCGCGCGCCGGAGATCCCGAGTTCGGCTTGCAATGTTGGCGAACGCAAGACCTGGATGAGCCGGTCGGCATGATCACCGGGGTCATGGCCCTCGACCAAGTATCCGCCGACGCCGTCCTGAACGACGTAGCGAAGGCCGCCGACACTCGCGGCGATCACCGGCGTGCCGCACGCTTGTGCCTCCAGCGCCACCAGCCCGAACGACTCAGACCGAGAAGGCACCAACACCACGTCGGCAGCCGAGTAGAAGTCGGCGAGGCGACGCTGGGTTTGCGGCGGATAGAGCATGACGCGATCGGTTACGCCGAGCGCTGCCGCCAGCTGCATCAGCCGGGTTACTTCCTCGCCGTGGTGGGCGCCGCTCGGGCCACCGACGATGGCCAACTGCAGGTGCCGAGTGGCCTCGGGATCGCGCGCGATCGCCTCGGCCAGCGTCCGAACGGCCACGTCGGGCCCTTTATGCGCCTGGAGTCTGCCGACATAGAGCGCCAGGCGGAGCCC
>JAYVBZ010000392.1:0-2191 GCA_043750215.1 Actinomycetota bacterium | reverse complement strand
GCCCGCCGATGCTCCGACAGCTCGGCGCAGCCCAGGAACTCGGAGACTTCCGCGAGATCGTTCCGGTGTCGGCGAAGTCGGGCGAGGGGATCGACACGCTTCTGCGTTTGATCATCGAAAGGATGCCCCAGGGCCCGTTCCTCTATCCGGTCGAGGATGTGACGGACCAATCCACCGAGCAGCGGATCACCGAACTCATCCGTGAGCAGGCGCTTCGGGTCACGCGCGAGGAGGTTCCCCACTCCGTTGCGGTGATCATCGACGAGATGGAGCTGGTGGGAGACCTGCATCGGATCCATGCCTCGATCGTGGTCGAACGCGACTCTCAGAAGGGGATCCTGATCGGCAAGGGCGGTCAAACCTTGAAGGACATCGGCTCAACCGCGCGGGCCCAGATCTCGGGCCTCCTGGGCACGAACGTCTACCTGGATATCCACGTCAAGGTCATGAAGGAGTGGCAACGAGATCCGAAAGCCCTCAACCGGCTCGGCTATTGAATCCGTAAACCCTGAGCCATCTGCGGGTGATATCGACAGGAAACAGCGTAGGTTCCCGGGGCCAGACCGTTCAGCTGGACCGAGGCCGACGCGTCGGATCCGAGTTCCACGTCCACGTTAGTCCCGTCGATGGTGAACGTGTGCGGGGCAGAGTCGTGGTTGGTGATGGTCAGCGTGCTGCCGGGGGCGACCACGAGGCAGCCGGGATGGTAGGCGAACTCCGAAACGGTGACGGCTGTGGAGGCCTCCGGGTGTGTGCAGTCGGACTTGGCCGACGCGGAACATCCCGTCCCCATCAGCATCGTGAGCCCGAGCGCGCCGATGCCAACCAGTCGCAGGGCGGCTCTTGAGTCCAGCATCAGCGGAAGGCTACCGCATGGCATGGACCCGGCCTGCTACCGAATCGCCACATCCTGGCGGGCCGGGGCACGCACCCCGGCGCTACGATTCCGGGATGCCCCCGTATAAGGAACAAGGGATCGTGCTGCGAGCGGTCAAGCTGGGTGAGGCCGACAAGATCGTGACCATCATGACCCACGGGGCGGGCAAGGTTCGAGGCGTCGCCAAAGGCATCCGAAAGACCACTAGCCGGTTCGGCGCGCGGCTCGAACCGTTCACCCATGTCTCGCTCATGCTGTACCGCGGTCGGGGTTCACTGGATACGGTCACCCAGGCCGAGATCATCTCTCCGCACTCGAACATCCAGCAGAACCTCGCGCTGTTCGCCGCCGGCGAGACCATGCTGGAAGCGGTGGACAAGGTGGCGCAAGAGCACGAGAAGAATGCTCGTCTCACGCTGCTGCTGCTCTCAGGCCTTCGGGCGCTTGACGCGGTGCCGACGGATCCCGCGGCCGTAGCCGAGAGCTTCATGCTGAAATTGCTGTCGCAGTCGGGCTTCCACCCATCGCTTACCGCGTGCGCGGTGTGCGGCGCCGCCGACCCACAGTTGTTCTCGGCGGGCCTTGGCGGCGCCGTCTGCAACGACTGTGCGGAGTCGGGTGTGGGCCCGGCGTCACGGGTCGCGCTCAGCTATCTGGACCAGCTCGCCCAGACCGACCTCAGCCGCGCCGGTGCTATCGAGCAGCCTGAGGTGCGGGTTCGGAAGGAATGCCGCGGGCTGCTCTACGGGTTCGCGGAGTACCACTTCGAGCGGCAGATGAAGTCCGTACCGATGTTGGTTCGGACGACGCGATGAGCAGCTACTTGCAGGACATCGACCGCGAACGGGTGCCGGGGCACGTCGCGATCGTCATGGACGGAAACGGCCGGTGGGCTCAACAACGCGGCCTGCCGCGAACCGAGGGTCACGGGGCGGGCGAGGAAGCGCTGGCCGACACGGTTGAAGGCGGTGTGGAAGCAGGCCTTCGATGGCTCACCGTCTACGCGTTCAGTACGGAGAACTGGCAGCGCCCGCCCGCAGAAGTCCTCTACCTCATGAACTTCAACAGGAACCTGCTCCGAAAGCGCCGGGACCGATTCCATGAGCTGAACGTTCGGATGAGGTTCACGGGTCGCCGCGACTGGCGGGTTCCACGGTCGGTCTTGCGAGAGATGCGCGATGCGGAAGAACTCACCCGAGACAACACCGGTATGACGCTCACCATCGCCTTCAACTACGGAGGACGTGCAGAGATCGTGGACGCCGTGAAGCAGATCCTTCGCGAACACGATCGGAAGAAGATGCGCATCGAATC